>JAFTQV010000003.1 GCA_017462605.1 Clostridia bacterium
GTGAAGATTCCCGGCGGCGGTGTCTTGCAGTTTGAGATGCCCGGAGATAATCCCGAGGAGCCCGATTACGTAAAGACCATCGAAGGTGTCATTCTTTACTCTCACCCTAACTTCGCTTATTGGCCCGACGGTATGGAGTATGACGATAACGTATCCCCGCTGTGTACCTCGATTGACGGTAAGACCGGATGCGGCAGTCCCGGTGGAGCATGTGCAACCTGTCCCTTGAACCAGTACGGTACTGCGACCGACAGTAAGGGTAATCCGACCAAGGGTAAGGCGTGCAAGAATATGAGAAATCTCTATATTCTTCGCAACGGAGAAAGTATGCCTATCGTTCTTTCTCTTCCTCCCACAAGCCTTCGTCCGTATGAGGAATTCTTCAACGGCAGCTTTGCTATGAAGCGTCGCCCCGCCTATACGGCAGTTGTGCAGATCGGACTTAAGAGAATCGATGGCGCCAACGCATACAGTGTTGCAACCTTTAAGAAGGTTCGTGACTTTGAGGGTGAGGAGCTTATGCAGGTCAAGGCTTATGCTGTGAATTTCCGTGAGCAGATCAAGAGCCTCAACCAGATGCGCGCGGCCGAAGCAATGAAGCGTTCCGATTCGGAGCCCTTCTACGAGGATCTTCCTTTCAGCAGCACCGAAAACGGAACTCACTTCGAGATCTCCAGCAACGATACGCTTGACGGAGACAAGGACGAACTTCCTATGTAAAATGACAGCTATGTAAACAGTATATAGCAAAAACAGTCAGGGATACCGCAACCTTTGGGGAGCGGTATCCCTTTTTTCTTGGAGGAAAGGATATGGATTTAAGACCATTTACAAAAGAAGAACAGCAGTTCGCTGAGGAAAATCACGATCTTGTATATGCCTTTCTGAACGAAAAAAAGCTGTCCGAGGATGAATATTACGATGTTGTTGTGTTCGGTTATTTGCGAGCGGTGCAAATGTTCAAGAACAATCCTAAGTTCTATAAATACAAGTTTTCTACGCTCGCGTGGAAGCAAATGCAGGGTGAATTAGCTAACTACTACAAGTATCTATTAAGCCCAAAGCGTTGCGCCTCTGTAATAAGTCTTGATGAGCCGATTGACGATGAGAATGGTTTGTGTATAGCAGATACCATCTCATACGATGATATTATGTCAGAGATTAAAGAGGAACTGTTAATGCACGAACTTGCAAAGAAGCTTTCTCCAAGGGAGATGCGAATCGTCAAAATGAAGGTGCGCGGAGATAAGATGCACACAATAGCCAAAGCGGAGCGGTTGACCTTTCAGGAGATCAATCGCTTGCTCGATAACATCTATCCTACGGTACGCAAGATATTCTACGGATAAGAGATTGGAGGTTTAACAGAATGAAAAAGACAGTAAGCATCAGCGGTAAGGTGGTATTTCCGTTACGAGAGGGAGCGAGAGCTGTAATCGCATATGGCGGCGACTTTATTTATACCTCTCGCGTGGTAGAAATAATTGAGGTGAGCAACGATTTTGCTCACTTTGAAACGATGAACTCTATATACATAGTTGCACTTGTACCGCATCCCGTCACGGCTGCTATGCCGGAGGTTTACGCAAAATGTGCGTAGAAAGGATTGATTATGAAATGTACACGAGAAGAAATTGAAAAGCTTGAGAATACGTGGTATTCAAGCCGATCTATGTATATTGGGTGGGTACAGCTTCAGCGGCTCTTAAAGTATTGTCTTTCGGATATTATCGAGAGGGATATATGGCCTGCTCCCGAAGCAATCGGAGAAAAGTGGTTTATCCCGACCATCGGTTATACCGAGGAAGAGATCACGAAGATTCTGGATGCGGTCAACGCAGATAAGTGGGAGCGTAAGTATCATATGCGTCAGCTTGAAAGAAGCAGAAGCCGTA
>JAFTQV010000025.1 GCA_017462605.1 Clostridia bacterium
CACCATAGGACGAAAAAAAGCACCTCGAATGAGGTGCTGAGGTGGGAGAATTTCGCCCTTGGCGAATATTTGCTCGCTCTGCGCCTGAAGAGCAAGCTCTTCGATCTTCGAGCGGCAAATGCGAACTCCCTCGCGCGGTAGCAGATATTAAAAGGCGACTTTGCAAAAATGCGAGCTAAACACAAAGGAAAGCTAAAGCTTTATGCGCGAGAGAGTTCGTTCGACCACGAGTCACTATAGGACGAAAAAAAAGCACCTCGAATGAGGTGCTTCGTCCTATGGTGACTCGTGGGAGAATCGAACTCCCGTTTCAGCCTTGAGAGGGCCGTGTCTTAGCCGCTTGACCAACGAGCCATTTGCAATGCTCGATTATTATATCATAGGTTTTTCGGTTTGTCAAGTGGTTTTTTAAAAAAGTTTGAAAAAAAGATATTTTTTGTTTTTTCGCTTATTTTCGATCGCTTCTTCAAGCGGTAAATAAGCATTTTTTTCGCTCGTTTGAGCTTTTTCGCCAAGATCGGTGTTGACTTTATATTTATTTAATGCTAAAATCTTAAGTATAAGATTAAATTATAATGGGGGAACTATGGACCTTAACCGCATCAATCCTGAAATTCATTCCGCAGCCCTTCTCGAAAGCCTGCCCACGGGCAAGGCAAAGAGGGCGTACGACTCGAAAATTATATATCTCATCTCGGGCGAGACGTCCTATACCGTGGGCGGCGGTAAAAAGTCAAGAATGGCGCCCGGTAATCTGCTTTTCATTCCCGCAGGCTGCGTTTATACTATCAAGAGCAAGTATATGAGGGCGGTCGTTCTCTCCTTTGGCTTTACTCCGAGCGAGGACGGCAAGGTCTGCCCCTCTCCCGCGCTTGAAGCGGATTTTGATGAATCGCTTTGCGGAAGGATACCCGAGGAAAGCGCATTCTCCTCTCCGATCTTTATTGAAGATCTTGAGGGCGAGCGAGACGGGCTTATCAGAATGTGCAATATTTTCCTTTCGGAAAACGGCTTTTATCTCGCTGAGCTTTCGGCTATGCTTAAGCTTCTGCTTATAAAGATCGCCGAGCATTCGGACAGTAATGCTCTTCCCTCTTCTATGGTTGAAAATCTCGATAATTACATACGCGAGAATATTCACGATGAGATATATAATACAGAGCTTGGAGCCATATTCGGCTATCATCCCTTCTATATAAGCAAGCTGCTTAAGGATAAACGCGGTATCACCCTGCATCAGTACGTTATATCCTACCGTATGAAATACGCCTGCTCGCTGCTCCGCACGACGGAAAGGGCGATTGCCGAGATCGCGGACGATGCCGGATTTACCGATGCTTCCTACTTCACGAAGACCTTCAAGGCATCCTTCGGCATGACGCCCAAGGAATACAGAAACAAATTTTCGGGAGATCATATATAATTGGCTAACAAAAGTATTTTCAAGAAAAATCAGACGCTTACCTTAAAAATTGAAGATATAACAAACCTCGGTTTTGGAGTCGGCAGAGCAAACGGCGCCGTCATATTCGTTTCGGGCGCTGTGAAGGGCGACACCTGCGAGGTGAAGATCATAAAAGAGGCATCGTCCTATTACGTGGCGAGAGTTGAGCGCTTTATTTCCTATTCTCCCCTGCGTGACAAAGAGAGGTGCGGCAACGCAAAATGCCGCGCTTGCGCTTACCGCGATATAAGCTATGCGGCGGAGCTTGAGATCAAGGGCGAGGCGGTCAGGGGCGCGTTTATCAAGGCAGGTCTGCCCGAGGTAAACGTTTTACCCGTTATCCCTTCGCCGAAGCTTACCGAGTACCGCAACAAGGCGCAGTACCCGATAGGAATAACCAAGGATGGCAGCTACGAGATCGGTTTTTTTGCCCCGAAGAGCCACAGAGTCTGCGAGGCGGCGAGATGCCCTATGGCGCCCTCTGTGTTCGGTGATATTATTGAGACTCTCAGAGCATTTTTCAAAAAGCACTCCCTTTCGGTCTACGATGAAGAGAGCGGCTCAGGACTTCTTCGCCATATATATTTAAGGAGATCCGAGGCTCTCGGAAGCGTTCTTCTGACTCTCGTCATAAACGGAGACTCCATTCCTCATAGAGACGAGCTTATAGAGACCGTGCGCCTCGCTCATCCTTACGTCTCGGGCATTTTACTTAACGTAAACAGGAAGAAAACGAACGTCATTTTAGGCGAAAAATTCATTTGCCTCTTTGGTGACGACTATATAAAAGACACGCTTTGCGGCGTGGAGCTTAAGATAACCGCGCCCGCCTTTTACCAGGTAAACCACGGCTCGGCGTCTATTATTTACACTAAGGCAAGAGAGCTTGCGGCTCTTTCGAAGGACGACGTGCTTCTCGATCTTTTCTGCGGCGCCGGCTCTATCGGACTTTCCATGGCTGACTCTGTAAAAGAGGTCATTGGTATAGAAATAATCGAAAGCGCGGTCGAATGCGCTAAGGAAAACGCAAGATCGAACGGCATATGCAATGCAGAATTCTACGTTGGCGATGCTACCGAGACCGAGCGCCTTCTCGCAATTGCCGAAAAGGCGCGCGGAGCAGCAATACGTCCTGACGTGATCGTTCTCGATCCGCCGAGAGCGGGCTGCGATGAAAGACTGCTTCGCTACGTTGCGGGGCTTTCGCCGAAGAGGATAGTATACGTTTCCTGCAATCCGACAACGCTTGCGCGTGATGCGAAGATAATGAAGGAGCTTGGGTTTGATATCGGTGACGTGAGCGCGGTGGATATGTTCCCGGGGACGGGGCA
>JAFTQV010000026.1 GCA_017462605.1 Clostridia bacterium
ACGGCGAGACCGTATCGGGCGAATATAACGTTATGTCCTACTACGCGTGGGCGGCAGCCGAGGGCAATGAAAAATCGTCTCCCGAGCTTATAAAGCTCCTTGAAAGACTTATAAAATATTCCGAGAGCGCGAAGGCGTTCTCGGAAGAGACGGCAAACGGCTGATAAAAAAGAACACCGCATTTTCGGGTCAAGGCTCGGGGATGCGGTATTTTTTGGAAATATTCACAAATTAATCGCGAATTTTTTGGCAGTTAAATTAGAAGATGCTTATTGAAAATAGTTTTATAAAAATATATAATATAAGTAGTAAACTTATTAATTCCGATGAGGAGAGCTCCCTATGAGAAAAAGTAAAATAATTTCTATTCTGATACTTTTGGCGCTTGTTTATACGATGACGGCTATGCTTGTGACCGGAGCATCGGCGGCAAGCACAACTCTGCCCGAGGCAAGCTCCGGGGGAGAGGAGATAGACGTCTGGCTTATCGCGGGTCAGTCAAATGCGGTTGGTTACGGCAAGGTTAGCGGAAAGGACAGCAACGGGAATTATAACGGATACCCCACGGACAGTACATATGCGTCATATAAAACGCTTCTTACAAATACGTCCGAAAATGTGTTTTTGATCAAGGACGACGAGGGCGGAGTTATGGCTGATTTTCAGTCCGTCGGCTTCGGTTTCGGTAAAAGCTCATTGCATTCGGGCGCGGAGATAGGAATAGCGACTGCTCTTAACGGCAACGGCAAAATGAACGCTATTATCAAGAGCGCTCACGGCAACACCTCGCTTTCTAATAACACAACGAGCAATGAGTCTATAAAGTACGGAACGTGGACTCCGCCGAGCTACATAGAGAAGTATTCGGTAGAGACGGTCGGCAACAGAACGGGTGACTTTTATTATAGATTTCTTAATACGGTTGAAGCAGGACTTAAGGAGCTTCGCGAGAACGGATATACACCCGTCATCCGCGGAATGTGGTGGATGCAGGGCGAGGCTGATACCTTCAGCGAGTCGGGATCTCTGGCTTACTCCGAACTTCTCGAGACCTTTATTTCGGACGTAAGGCGCGATCTTACCGAGATCAGCGGAGCCAATCAGTCCGAGATGCCCTTCGTTTACGGAAGGCTTTACAGAAATTCCGAATACGCCGATACCAAACACCTTACCGTCGTTCAGGCGGAGCAGGACGAGGTTGCGGCAAATACCGCCCTTAAGAACGTATTTATGCTCGATATGAGGACGGAGCTTTTAGATCCTGTGACAGGAGAGGTAACTACTCCCATTCAGCATGACGGCTGGCACTTCGATTCCTTCACTCAGCAGATGATAGGCGAGGGCTTTGTCAGAGAGGTATCCGCGGTCACGGGAGAATACACGAAGTACGGAGTGATACCCGAGAGCGAGGCGGTCTCTACCAATAAATTCGTTTTATTCAAAAAGGTAAACGGCGCGTACGCTTTCGGCGGCGGATATACGGATATCAAGCCCGTGCTTGAGGAAGCTATCTGTCTTACTCATAACTCAAGCGGCGAGACGGATGACGTTGTTATCCTTCAAAGAGCCGATCACACGACCACGACCTTCGCGTACGGAATAGCGAAGTTTACGGGAAATATAACCCTCGATCTCGGCGGACATACTCTTACCGCCAAAACGAGCATGGGTAATACCCAGTTTGCCGATGCTCTCGATCCTGACGGAAATGCGGCAAAGCCTATATTCAATATCAAAAACGGAACTCTTCTTATGCGCGACTGGGGCGTGATCTTTGCGGCAAGAGAATCGACGAATGCAACCTATACAAAGGAAGTCACGGTCGAATATAACCTTGAGGATCTTAAGCTTGGATTTTCAAGCGATGCTTCGGGCATTTCGGATACGGCAAAGTGCGTTGAGCTTTTAGCGAGCGACAGAAGCACTCTCGCTCTGAACGTTACTTATAATATGAATCTTCGTAACTGCACGATAGATATGGTTACGAATACGAAGAGCGATGCGAAGCTCGGAAAGCTCTGGAATACGAGCGAAACGAATACTAATTCGGATTACAATATAACCTTCGAGGGCTGCACTTTTATCGCGGATAACGTCTCAAAGCTCGCCTTTCAGATGAACGAGGGAGACAGCGTTACATTCAAGAAGGACAGTAGCGGCAATTTTGCAAAGATCCTTGCGACAGCAGCTCTCGGATCTATGACGGGCGTGGGCGATGACGGCGATCTGAACGTTTCGCTTTCCTTGACGAATGCCGGCACCACCGAAGGCGGATACGGCGTTTACTATATGACACCTGCCGAGGGTATATCCACCAAATACGGAGCTATACCTATGGAATATGCGGACGCGGCAAAATATCCCTTCGTTATATTCACGAAGGATGAGAGCGGAGCCTATACCTTCCGATCCGACGTCGGTTATTCGGGCTTTGCAAAGAATAAGTATTATGAGAAGGTAATGCTTGCGGCAGTCGAGCTTACCAAGGCTTCTCTTGAAGATCCTGCCGATGAAGCGGTAGTGCTTCTCAGGACCGACCACGTGACAAGCTCTTATCCCACGGGCGTTGCGAATTCGGGAACTGTGATAACCCTCGATCTTTCGGGCTATACTCTTACCGCGAAAACGAGCCTTTGCAATACGGGAACCGCAGATTGCTTAACCCAAGACGGCAAAGCAAAGAATACAGTCCTGAACGTTGTCGGCGGCAGACTTCTTATGGGCGGTCACGGCGCTCTCTATGCGGCACCGCCTTCGGCGGGCGGATATTCCGTTCCTAAGGAATTTACCCTCAATATAGACGGAGTTTACCTCGGATTTGCCGAGGGAGCTACCTCAAAAACCCTTCTTGACAGCGCGTATCATTTTCCGCACACGACCAATGCGGTATATAACGTCAACGTCATAAATTCAACTCTCGATATGCTGACGAACTGCCCAAGCGGTGCGCTTCTCGGCAGACTTCAGACGAGCGGTGAGTCGGCGGACGCCTGCTACAACGATCATAACGTAACGATAGAAGCATCAACGCTTATCGCAAAGGATGCCTCGGGGCTTGTGTTTGAAAAGAGCGTCGGCGGAGACAGCGTTGTTCTCAAAAAAGACGGTAGCGGTAAATACCCCACAATATATTTGAAATGCGGAGCATACGAGCCGCACGTTTCCACCTATTACTTCGAGGGAGAGGGAGAGCTTCTTTCCTACGTTGAAACGAAAGAAATAAGCGGCAATCTCAAGCGCTATGACCTTGAAAAATGCGTGATGACGAAGTACGGAACGATAGGAGCGACGGATGCCTTGAATACCTTTGCGGTATTCGGCAAGGATTCGAGCGGAAAACACGTATTCTCGAAGAGCTATAATTCATGGGAAAACGCATTCGAGGCTGCGGTAGTTCTCGCGGACGGAACGAGCGACGCATACCCCGAAGCCGTCTGCCTTATGCTTAAGGATAACGCCGTACCCGATCAGGGCGTGCCTCACAATGCCGCGAATATAGACGGCAAGGTGATCCTTGACCTTGACGGTAATGTAATGACGATCGGCGGAAGCTTTTTCAATACCACTCTTAAGGACGGCACGTCCCAGAAGAGCAGAGTCCACGTTATGAACGGAACGATCCTTACCTATCAGTACGGATTTATTTATACGGCTCTGCTTAAGGACGGCACTTACACCAAATCCGAGACCTTTGATCTGACGTTTGAAAACGTATATTTGGGCTTTGCGGAAAACAGAGACAGCTCGTATACCAACCTTCTCGCTCACAACCAATCGGGAAGCGATACCGTCAATACGGTTATAAATATGAGCTTCAAGAACTGCACCGTGGATCTTTACAATAATATTGATTCCACGGGAAGGATAGGAAGAGCGAGCAGAACGAGCAGCGATAAGGGGCTTGAGGATTTCAATCTTAAGTTTGAAGGATGCAAATTCATCGTTCACAGCCACGATCAGCTTGCGTACTCTCTCGTAAGCTCGGATGGAGACAGTCTGACCTTCGTAAGAGGCGAGGATGAGAAGTATGCAGAGGTTCTTATAAAGGGCGGCGATCCTTCCGATACGCTTGGAGCATTCTCGGGCTCGGCAGGCGAGGAGCTTGTCCTCTTCTATCAAAGCACCGATAATGAAGGATATTTCGTCTACTCCATGATAGGACCCGAAGAGCTTCCCACGGAGTCAACGAAGTACGGAGATATCACATACGCATATCTTAATAAGACCTCGTATCCCTTTGCGGTATTCAAAAAGGTAGGAGATGCCACCGAATTTGTCGGCGGCTTTGCAAAATACCGCACCGCAATGGCAGAGGCTATAAGCCTTACCCACGTTTCGAGCGGAACGGCAGACGAGGCGGTAGTTCTCTTAAGGCGCGATTTTGAGGGCGGCGACTACGCCGAAAATATGGCAAACAGCGGCGGTATTATCACGATAGACCTGAACGGCAATACGCTTTACGAGAAGACGAGCATGGGTAATACGGGAGTCACAGACGTTCTCGACTCCTCGGGCAACTCAAAGAAAGCAACCGTAAATATTAAAAACGGAAGCCTCATCTTCAGAGATTTCGGTATCGTATTCAATGCGAAAACGGGAAGCGGTACTCTTACCAAGGAAAAGGTATTTGAATATAACGTTGAAAACGTTAACTTCTCCTTTGCTCCCGGCACCGCCGATATAACTATCGGCAATAAGGGTATGGATCTCCTTATCAGCGACAG
The DNA here is from genome assembly GCA_017462605.1 of Clostridia bacterium. Lineage (GTDB taxonomy): Bacteria > Bacillota > Clostridia > Oscillospirales > CAG-272 > UBA1740. The sequence goes on from JAFTQV010000026.1 coordinate 4,725, forward strand.
AAGCGCAAACGGCGGCGCTGATACGGTCATCAATATGAACGTCACAAACTGCACCTTCGATCTTGTGACGAATGCTATGGCAAAGGCTCGCCTCGGCATGCTGAAACCCGCAAACGACACTACCGATAACCTTAAGACGAAATATAACGTTGTTCTTTCGGGCTGTACGTTTATCGCAAACGCGGAGTCTAACTTAAGATTTGATATGAGCGAGTCGGGTGACAGCGTGGTCTATAAAAAGAATTCCGAGGGCGTTTATGCGACCGTCACTCTCCCGAAGAGCGCCGCCGCTCCCGCTGAGACCTACGTTATTTCGGGCGGCGAGGGCAAATACACGGTAGCGAGCGAGACGGATACCACCGTTACCTATGCGCTCATTCCGAAGGAGCTTTGCGAGCTTGACTTCGTCCCGAGGACGAATATAACGCTGGATAGAGATCTTATTCTCAACGTTTACGTTCCTGTGTCGGCGCAGCTTAAAGCCTTCACGCTTGACGGCAAGGACTATGATCCCGCGTCTCTTACCGAGAAAGAAGGATACTACGTTATAAGTCTTCCATTAGCTTCGTTTGAGGCGGCGAGGGAAATAGAGCTTCTCGTAAAGCTTGATATCGGCGGTGTGACGGGTGAGATCGAGGGAAGCTTCCCTGTGGACGTCCTTACGTACTGCAAAGCTCTTATAGAAGAAGGCAAAGCCAAGAATGAAGAGGAAAGGCAACTAGCGCTTGACGTTGTCTCCTATATCAGAGCGGCATATACCTACTTCCGAGAGCTGAACGAGGCATCCGAGATAGAAAGAGTCACTCTTCTTGTAGCCGAGATCCTCGGCGATGAAAATTACGATGCGAATAATTCTCCCGCCATAGAAGGCGAGGCAAATGCGGCATCGGGGCTTCTCGGCGCGACCTTCGTCCTTCAGTCGACACCCTCTGTGAGATTTTATATTCCCGAAGATGCATCTCTTTCGGATTATGAATTCCTGATCGGCGGCAAGACCGTTTCTACCGAGAGCGGAAGAGACACGAAGGGCAAATACGTTGATATAGACGTTTATGCTTATATGGCTGCCGATAACGTGACCTATAAGGTTAACGGAGCCGTGGGCGGAAGCTATGGCATCGTAAGCTACTATAGCTTCGTTACCACGAGTGACGAATATAAGAATGACGAGGCTCTGATCAATCTTGTAAAGCGCTTCTGGAAGTATTGTCAGAGCGCAAGAGAATATAGAGATACTTTTACAGAACAGCAGTAAACAGGTAAAATTGTAAAGAAATGTTTGATTTTCATATGCATAGCAGACTTTCTCACGATTCCGTGACCGACCCTGCCGCCATGGTAAAGGCGGCAGAGAGGCTCGGACTAATTGAGATCTGCTTTACCGATCACTTTGACAGAACGCCGAACGAAAGGTGGACCGATCATATCTTCACGAAGGAAGAATATGATGCCGTGTACGGCAATATCGCCTCTCGGAGCGTCAAGATAAGACGGGGAGTTGAGTTCGGCTTGCTTGACTCCAACGTCGGCGAAAACTACGATATTGAAAAGTGGCTTTCGCCCGATTTCGTTATCGGCTCGGTGCATTACGCCGAGGGCGAAGAGGTATATCAGAAGCCCTTCTGGGAAGGAAGGAGTGTTAAGGAGAGCTTTACCGCTTATCTTCTCGAGGAGCTGAAGCTCGTCCGCCTGCACCGTGGCTTTGACGTGCTTGGTCATTTAAATTACGCCTGCAAGACTCCGAATAATCCAAGCGGCGAGCCGCTCCTTTATCCCATTCATAAGGATATTATAGACGAGATACTCAAGACTATTGTCGATAAAGGAATAGGGCTTGAGGTGAATACCAGCGGAAAAGATAAGGTCGGTATGTTCCTTCCTGATAAGGATATCCTTTTGAGATACCGCGAGCTTGGGGGAGAGATAGTGACCGTCGGCTCGGATTCTCACGATGATAAAAGAGTAGGGCAGTATGCGCGCGAAGCGGCAGGGCTGGTAGGATCTGTATTCGGCTACGTCTGCACCTTTGAGGCAAGGTGCCCGATATATCACAAAATATAAAGGTGCTGAGTTATTAAGAATTCAGATAGATAAAGGCATTCGCACAAAAATAAGAAAAAATCTGAATTCTTAGTGCGAAACACCTTTGGGGCTTGCTTAATTTAGAGCAGAAATCGTCGGATGACGAACGATAGCCGTATAAAAATACGGCGAGTGAGGAAACGGCGATACAAAAAGAGCATTAAAAGGAAGAAAT
>JAFTQV010000027.1 GCA_017462605.1 Clostridia bacterium
ACACCTTTGGGGCTTGCTTAATTTAGAGCAGAAATCGTCGGATGACGAACGATAGCCGTATAAAAATACGGCGAGTGAGGAAACGGCGATACAAAAAGAGCATTAAAAGGAAGAAATTTGCAAAATTTCAACCTCAAAAAAACAACAAGGCATAAAATTAGAGCGAAGAAACCGTATTTTTCAGACGGAATCTTCGCTCTTTTTGGGTTATGCCTAAATTAAGCAAGCCCCTTTTATCTTATATTGGGCTAAACATTAAAACTTATCGATAAAGTCCATATAATTATTCCAGTCCTCGCGAGAGAGACAGTGATTACCGAGCCTCGTGTGGAAGGATATCGAGCCTTCCTGAAGCTTGAAGGGAGCTTCGGGGATCTCTTCGGGGTGGATAAGACCGACCTTGCCGTAAAGCTTATAGACGTCATTTGTCAGCGTCAGGGCAAGAAACTCATTTTTGGGGTCTGCCCAGAGGTCATCTTTAGCAGTACCGATAACGAGAGCTCTCGGAGCAACGGCGGAAAGAAGGTAATGCTGGTCGAAGGGAAGAGAGTCCTCATTGCCTGCGTACTTCTGATAAGCGGGGCAGAACCAATAGGGAAATCTCTTCGTAATATCGGCTATCGTCTCACCGGCGGTGCCGCGCGAGAGCGCATCGCCCGAGTTGCCCGAGTCATTGACGCAGGCAAACTTGACTCTTTCGTCAAAGGCGGCGGTGAGAAGAGTTGTCTTACCGAGTCTTGAGTGACCGATGACCGCAAGCTTATCATGATCGAAGATATCAAGGGTGTAAATATAATCGATGACACGGCTTACGCACCAGGACCACATAGCGATCTTACCCGTGGCATGGGGGTCACTTCTGTCCATACCGAGGATCTTTGCAACGCCGTTTTCAAAATCGCCGTCATCGCTCGTGCAATCCTTATAGCAAACGGTGAATACCGCATAGCCTCTGTCAATTATCTCGGTGGTGGGCTGGCGGAAGTTCGGAGTGGGATCGAAGGCGATATTGACAAATACGGGGATCTTACTTCCCGTGTAATTCGGAGTTGCGGCAGAGAAGGGGAAGGAAAGCTCGCGCCCCTCATAGGTCGCATAGAGTCTGTAATGAGCATTCTTGCCCTTGCCTGCGAAGAATTGCTTTTTTTCATCGATAACCTCAACTCTTACCGAGTCGGGCGCTTTCGGCATATATCCGTATTCTTCTCTTTGAAAAAGGTCAAGGATATCGGGCTTCAATGCCTCGAAGTCTTCCTTTGTGCTGACGGGCCTTCCGAACGAAGTGAAAAGGCTTGGAACGTTAAGCTCTTTGATTCTCTCTTTAATATTCATATTGATCTCCATTATCGATACCGCACGGGATTTTGGATTTAGCCGCGGTATCATCTACTGGCAAAATTATAAACCAATTGCAAAAAAAAGTCAATATGCTTTACAAAATCAATTTAATATGCTAAAATAAGTATAAAATTTTAAAAGGAGACGCGCGTATGAAGATCGCTATGCCGAAAAATGCGGAAAAAATAATAGATAAGCTTATGAATAGCGGTCACATAGCCTTTATTGTCGGCGGCTGCGTGCGTGACTCTATTCTCGGAAGAGAAGCGAACGACTTTGATATAACTACCTCTGCCACCCCCGATGAGACGAAGGCTCTTTTTGAGAGAACTATTGACACGGGTATAGCTCACGGCACAGTTACCGTCATTATGGAAGGCGAGCCTTACGAGGTCACCACCTTCAGAGTGGACGGAGAGTACAACGATAGCCGCCACCCCGATAGCGTTACCTTCACGAAGCGGATCGAGGATGATCTTGCGAGGCGCGACTTCACCGTCAACGCAATGGCGTATAACTATACGCATGGAATAGTGGACGTTTTTTCGGGAATGGATGACCTTAGAAGAAGAGTCATAAGAGCGGTCGGTGATCCGAAGCAACGGTTTTCCGAGGATGCGCTCAGGATATTAAGAGCGATCCGCTTCTCATCGGTTCTTGATTTCGATATAGAAGAAAAGACGGCGGCAGCGGCAAGGGCACTTTCGGGAAATCTCGCTTTAGTCTCGGGCGAGCGGATATTTGCGGAGATGAGGAAGCTTATCGGCGGCAAGAGAGCTTATCGGATACTCATAGACTTCTGCGATATCATAAAGGTCTTTCTGCCCGAATTCGATCCCGAAAGGCTTCCGCCCGAGAAGAAATTCCTTGCGCTTGGCTTGGAATACAGAATGGCGGCTTTGCTTTCCTCGCTCGGTAAGAGCGGTCTTGAAGAGGCAAGGCAGAGGCTGAAAATGGATAATAAGACCTATCTTTTGGCTGATGCGGTCATGAGCGCGAAAAATCCTTCGGATGCTTCCGAGGTCTCTCTTAAATTGCATCTTATAAAATACGGCGATGAGGTAGCAAGAGCCTCGGTCGCAATAGGCTCGGCATACGGTCTTTACCCCGAAACGGCTCTCTCTGATATCGATCGCCTTATCGCTATCGATACGCCGAGGACTCTCTCTCACCTTGCGATAGGCGGCAAGGATGCTATGGCTATCGGCATCATGGGCAAAGAGATCGGCAAGGCGCTCGGAAGAGCGCTTACAGCTGTCGCAATGGGACTTGTGGAAAACGAGAAGGACGAGCTTATTTCATATCTTAAAACCTCGGAGGTCACGGAATAAATGGCGTTTGACGCATGTATGATGAGAGCGGTTCTGAGCGAATTCAGAGAGCGCTTTCCCGAAGCTAAAATTGAAAAGATACTGCAACCCGTGGCGGATGAGGTAGACCTCGTTTTGCATCACGGAAGGGAGTCGGGAAGACTGCTATTCAACGTTGGTCCGAATGCTCCGAGACTGCAATTGACCTCTTTGGCAAAGGAGAACCCCGAGCGCGCGCCGATGTTCTGTATGTTCTTAAGGAAGAGGCTTCTCGGCGCGAGGATAACGGGAGCTGAGCAGCTCGGATTTGATAGAATAGCCAAGCTCACCGTCTCGGGATATGACGAGATGGGCTTCGCCACAGAGATGAAGATAATTTGTGAGATAATGGGCAAATATGCAAACTTTATTTTACTTGATAGCGAGGATAAGATAATTTCAGCTCTCAAGATGATAGACTTCTCGCAAAGCACGATACGTCAGATCTTACCGGGATTAAAGTATAGAGCGCCCGATCAGCAGGGTAAGATATCCCCCCTTTCGGTGACGCGTGACGACTTCTTCGAAAGGCTCTCGGGCTTCGCAAAGGAGAAGACGGGGGAGAAGTTTATAGTCTCATTTACCGCAGGCGTTGCTACCAATATCGCGAGGGAGATAGTCTATCGCGCCTCGGGTGAGACGGACGTACCCCTTATGAATATCGATCCCGAAAGGCTCTATTCGGTCTACTCGGAGTGGCAGAACCTTCTCTTGCAAGAGGCGTATTGCCCCACGGTCGTATACGATAAAAGCGGTAAGCCTATCGACTACTCCTATATGGATATAACCTACCTTGGCGATTCGGCGGATAAGAAGCATTTCGATAGCTTTGCCGCCGCATTTGACGATTACTTCTACGAGAAGGACAGGCTCGAAAAAATACACCAGCGCGCTCACGATATAAAGAAGCTGCTTTCGGCGGCTATATCAAGAACCGAGAAGAAGCTTGCCCTTCAGCTTGAAGCTCTTAAGGATAGCGAAAGAGCAGAGGAGTGGCGCAAATGGGGAGACCTCATTACCGCCAATATATGGAAGATAAAGCGAGGGGACTCCGAGGTCACCCTTACCGATTATTACGATGACTCCGCGCCCGAGGTGACGGTGAAGCTCGACCCGAGGCTCTCGCCATCGCAGAACGCGCAGAGAATGTATAAGCAGTACACCAAGCAGAAGAAGGCGAAGGAGGTACTGACTGAGCAGATCGCCATATGGGAGCGCGAGCTTCTTTATCTCGAGAGCGTTTCGGCATTCCTTGAATCGGCGGAGTGCGAGCAGGATATAGCCGATATCAGAGACGAGCTTTACAGCGCAGGCTACGCCTCGCGTATGAGAGGCTACGCGCCCCCTAAAAAGAAGAAGAGCGAGCCTATCAGAATGCAGACGACGGACGGTATGACGCTTCTTATAGGTAAGAACAACGTTCAGAACGATACCCTGAGCCACAAGACCGCGGATAAAAACGATATATGGTTTCACGTTAAGGACCTGCCGGGCTCTCACGTTATATTGGTGACGGACGGCAGAGAGCCGACAGACCGTGACTATACCGAGGCTGCATCTATCGCGGCAGGCTATTCGAAGGCAACGGGAGATCTCGTGGCAGTCGATTATACGAGGGTCAGAAACCTTAAGAAGCCTCAGGGCTCAAAGCCGGGATTTGTAACGTATAAGACCAATTATACCGCATTCGTCAGACCTATAAAGAAAATCTAAAGCTAAAAGGAAAAGATATGGTGGACTTAACAGGACTTCACAAGCATTTTATACTCGAGCATCTCAAGGAAGGCGACGTTGCCGTTGATTTTACAATGGGCAACGGTAATGATACTCTCTTCCTCTCAAAAACGGTAGGCGAGACGGGAAAGGTATACGCCTTTGATATTCAGCCCGAGGCTCTCGACTCCACAAGGGCGCACCTCGAGGCAAACGGAGCGCCCGAAAATTATACCCTCATCTGTGCATCTCATCACCTTGCGGGTGAATACGTCAAGGAAAAGATCGCAGCGGGAATGTTTAACCTCGGCTATCTTCCGAGAAGCGGCAGAAAGGCGTTGACTACAAAGAGGGAAACGACTCTCCCTGCGGTTGCCGCCGCTATCTCTATGCTTAAGCCGGGCGGCGCGCTTATCGTTGCGATCTATCCCGGCCACGAGGAAGGCAAGCTTGAGGGCGAGGAGCTTTCCGAATATCTCGCAACCCTCTCTAAATACGAGATCTGCCCCTCGCAGTTCAAGATTCTGAATTCTCCCGATTCACCCTATTTCTTCCTTATAGAAAAATCGCCTAAGTGCAAGGATTAAGAAGAGCGGCTCGCTCTTTTACGATGAAAACGTTCTTTCTATCGCTCTTCGCATTGCTTCCTCGGGGTCAAAATCTCCGTAGCGAGGCTTCGGACTCTTGGCGGCAGGCGCGCCTCTGCCGCGGTATGAACCCTCGGAAGACTCGCGCGCGCTTTTTTCTCGTGTGATACTGTTAAGCGCCCACCTGTAAAGCGTTGCGAAGTGATCCTCATACGACTTGCCCATACTCTTCATATAGGAAGAAAGCTCGTCGATCGTTCTGTCGATAAGCTCGCCGTATTCGCCCTTCAAGGCGGCGTAGTCGCCGTCCGATAAGAAAACGTTCAAAAACCTTCCGTATTTCTTCTTTGAGGGCGAGGGGGAAGAAGGGCTTTCACCTTCCGCAGAAGCCGACCTCGAGTCACCGAGGTCACACGTCACAAGTATCTCCTCTCTCTCTCCTCTTATCTCATCTGATCTATTCTTATCTTCTCTTATATTATATATAGGAATATCTGTGACATTTGCTGTGACATTTCTGTGACAGTCTGTGACATTTGCTGTGACATCTGCTGTGACATTAGTTGTGACATTTGTGACATTCGGCTGCGATCTCGCGGGCGAAGCCTGCAGGATCGGGGGTAGAGGGCGAAGCCCGTCACCCCTTGACATTTCTGTTGTGACAGAATTTGTGACAGTATTGTGACCGTCTGTGACATCAGCTTTCGATCTTTTGGGCGAAGCATCGCCGCTTTCATCACCCGAAAGAGATTCTGCCGCTTCTGCGGCTTTATTTTTTGCTTCGATAAGACCTGCCGCCTTCTGCCTTTCGCGAGAAAGTCTTTTGCGCTCTCTTGCGCGCTCGCGCTCGGCTTCGGTAGCTGCGGAGCTTTCCTCGGCTTTGACTTTAGCCGAGGGCTTTTTCTTTTCGCCGCCCTGGTATTCGCTCCAGTTTTTGACCGTGAGTATCCCGTCATCAGCGAAGGTGATCATACCGAGATCCCGAAAGACCCCGAGAGCCTCGGCTGCGAGAGCTTCATCTATGCCGAGCATTGCCGAAATATCCTCAATGCTAAGAGGGCTATCCTTGATAACGTAGATCTCGCCGCCGTCATTCAGCTCCGCGGCAAGGCAGAGCAGCCTTATCCAGGTG
>JAFTQV010000004.1 GCA_017462605.1 Clostridia bacterium
CATAACGGAGGCACAGTATCCGCAGAGCCTTGCGGATATGCTTTCCAAATTTGAAATTGCACGCAAGGAATGCGCCGAAACAGAGTCTTGGCTCAAGCTTATTTTTGCATCGGGAGCAATAGATGAAGAAACTTTCAAATCGCATCGTAATCTATGCGGAAGAATTAAAAGAATGCTTACCGCATCGTGTATAACCATAGAGAAAAAGTTAAAATAGGGTTGATTTTTTATTACGGAGGTTATTATGCAAAAAGATATTGGCTCACTAATCAATACTGCCTTGATAGAATATGGTAAGTGCCACGATGAATATAGTGGCAATATTATGTAGTTTATAAATTACATCGATAAAGCAATAAAATCTATTCAAAATCTGCCTATCGATGCACAAAACGAGTTGAAACAGACGGTTTCAACTATCTTGATAGCAAATGGTATTTCGTCAATATTTTTCAAATAATTGTATGAAGGCGTTTTATGCCGCGAAAGACTCTTTACACGAGCAGGAAGTGCGGTAGGCTCTCGTGCCAAGGCAAACAATCAAGCCCCTTGGGGCTTGGGTGGTTGGCTTCTTTGCCTTGCACCCACACTCCCGAGAGGCTCGTGTCAAGAGTACCGTGGAATAAATCGCCTTTTTGTTTTAGATTGTTATAGTTAGTCTTATGGTTTTCAATCTCATTTTAAGCGAATTTTGCACGTGTACAGGTATCTTCACTTCCTCGGTTTCAAAGAAAACTACGATATTAGTCGCAAGACACATTGCAATTTCCTTCGCACTTAGTTTTACTATTTGACTTCGTAAAGGTCACGTTGGCAAATTTTCCCTGCCCCCTTGAAAAATCTCTGATAAAGTGATATAATCTAACTGTGTTAAAGTTCCCTAACCAATTTATTTATTTTAAGGAGATAATCTGATGAACTTTCCCATTATGGTCGACAACGCCTATTACTGCTTAAGAACGCAAAGCCCCGATGAATATAAAAATCAGATCGTAAGGCTTATCAGCGACGCATATTATGCGCTTGACCGCTGCATGGATGCTCTTTCATACAGCGTTAATAAAAGCACCGAAGGATTTGCCTTTAGCTTAATCAAAAATATTATGCTGCTTATGATGACTGAAAACAACTCCATATCATACAGCAAGGAATATGACGTTTATTGCCGCTTCTGCCAAAAAGTCGGTTACGAGCCCGTCAGCCAGAGCGCGCTTACCGGCCATCAAAGCCGACTTACGGATAATAACTACATAAATACCATAAAATCGATCTCTTACCACCGTGAAAAGATGAACTCAACCAACTATCAGAACCTTATCTACGGCTTGATCATGCTCGCAATTATAGACGAGGGCAGATTTACCGAGGATATGTATACCGTCCTTAAGCCCTTCTTTAATTCAAGCGCGGATAGATGCCCCTCGTACAGAGAGCTGATGAGCGAAGTATACGGATAAAACACTACTTAGGTTTGCTTTTTAACTAAAAAGCCTACGGATTTTGAGCCGGCTTAATGCTGACACTCCCGTAGGCTTTTTTTATTGACATCTTAATTTTTGTCTGCTTTTGCTTGCAGTCTGTCTAAAAAATATATTACATTTATGCTATACTATAATCGAAAGTGGGATATAAGCATCAATCGAAACGCTTGAAGAAGCCGTGATTTATATTTTTTCCGTTTACCTTCAACCGATACTCCTTCGGAGTTCTGCCCGTATTTTGCTTGAACTGCCTATGAAAGCTTCTCTCGCTTCCAAAGCCGCATTCAAAGCAGATCTCAAGACCCGTCTTATCCGTTTCAAGCAAAAGATATTTCGCTTTATCCGAGCGGATGCTTGCGATAAGCGAGCAAAGATTCATAGAAAAGACCTTCTGTATGCAGCTTGAAAGATAGTTCGGCGCGTAATTAAGCTCCCTTGCGATATCCGAGAGCGATATTTTTTCCGAAAGATGCTTGTTGATATAATAGACGACCTTTGAAGCAAGATTTATGTCATTCGAGCCTTCTTTTAGCTTAATTTTACTTAAAAACTCACCCAAAATGAGATAAAGCGCGCCTTTTATATCATAAAGCTCAAGATCGCTCTTTGGAAAAATCTTTTCGTTGAAGAGCTTTAAGGTGACGTCCTCGGGCTTAAAAACCGCTCCCTCTCCGACCTTACCGTCCGTAGCCTTAAAGAAATCCGGAATGAAGGAAGGCGAAAAGGTGAAGATCGCAATATCATTCATTTCCGAGGAAATATATTTATGCGGCTGGAACGAGCCAATGAATGCCGCATCGCCAGCGCGCATATGCTCGCGTCTATCCTCAACTATTATATCAAGCTCGCCGCCGAGCAGAATAACAAGCTCCGCGAACTGATGCAGATGCATCGGGTAATCGTATATTTTATTTAAATGCTGAAATCTGACGGCTCGCTCATTGCTGAAATTCACGCTTTGAATTCGCATCTTTTACTCCTTCGCCCTTTTCGCTTTTTATTTTGATTATAATGCTTTTTGTCTGCTTTGTCAATAGCGGCGCAAAGCTTTTTAACGGGGTACCCCGTTATTTATGCACATTATGTGCATAAATAAGTTGATTTTTGCTTAATTAAAAATAATATAATAAAAGGAGAAAACCAATGAAAAAACGCAAGATCATTTCCATTTGCATTGCTGCGCTTCTCACGGTCGTTTCGCTTTTCGCATTCATGCCTGCGACCGAAATAGCTGCGGCAAGCTCGGTTGTGGAGTCTGATTTCGTTTCTTCGGGTCTCGGTCTCGTCAAGGGTGAGGATTACGATTATTCCTTCGCCGTGGTCGGAGATACTCAGAACCTCAATTACCGCGATGCTAAAGAGGGCTCGAAGAACATGAACAAGCTCTACACGTGGATCAAAAACAACACGGAAGCTCTTAACATCAAGTACGTTATGGGACTTGGTGATATTACTCAGTCATTCAACGCAAATCAGACTTACTACGATGAAGAGTGGGCAAACGCAAAGGAAGCTCTCGCTATCCTTGATGATGCTGATATTCCCTACTCTCTTATCAGAGGTAATCACGATATTTCTTCGGGTCTTAACGCGACCTTCGGCGAAGGCTCGGAGTATTACAATGATCTTCTCGCGCTTGCGGCTGAAGGCAAAGCTGGCTTCTACCGCGAAGGCAAGATCGAAGAGACGTGGCGCAAGGTTGAAGTCGGAAGCGATAAATTCCTTATTATAACTCTCGATTGGTTCCCCACCGAGGGCTCCATGTATTGGGCGGAAAATATTATTAATCAGAACCCCGATCACAGAGTTATCGTAACTACTCACACCTTCCTCGCATCCGATGGAACCTTTTACGATGATCCTGACGGAACATTCCCCTATGAGCAGGAAGCAAGCTCCAATACCGACTGGATCGGCGCTGCGGGCGGCAACGTTTCTCCGAGAACTCTTTGGGAAGAGGTTCTTTCTCAGTATGCAAACGTTGAGATGATCCTCTGCGGTCACGTTGACGTTGACGATATAGAGACCACTCAGCTCCGCGGCGTTAACGGCAATACCGTCACCTGCATGCTTATCGATGCGCAGTCGGTCGATATTCAGAGAGACGATTTCGAGGGCAACGTAGGTATGGTAACGATGTTCTACCTCAAGGAAGGCGGAGAGGTTGTAAACGTTGAGCATATTTCAGCCGTTCGCGCTATGGATAACCTTACCGAAGGCGCAACGCAGAAGAATATCTACCTTAAGGCTAAAAACCAGTTTACCGTAAAGCTCGAATACGAGGACGGCTGGACAAAGACCGATTACGGATATATTCCTACCGAAAAGTACAATGCTGCAAACAATTATTTCCATATGTTTGTTGATGACGACGGAATATCCACTAATGATAGCGTTTATCTCGGCAGCTTCGAGAGATGGGTAAACGATAGCGGAACGGGCGGCGCTTGCGTTGCGGCAAAGCAATATTATGATCTCGGCGGTATCACTGTTAGAAGAAATAAAACGCTTTTCGTTCTTATGAATAAATCTTATGACGGACACGGTGATGAAACCTATCAGAATATAGGAAATGCTCCCGGCGGAGTCGTTCTCGATCTGGGCGGAAATACTTATACCGTCGGAAACAATCCCGTCTGGATCTTATACGCAAGAAACAGCGACCGCGCAGGTGCTTTCAGTATGGTAAACGGTGACGTTAAGCTGTCCGGCTGGAATGCTTTGGTCTTCACAGGAAGCAACGCAAGCAACGGCGCAGAGATGAATCTTAACTTCCGCGACCTTAACGTATATTACGACGAGGACGGATCGGGAACCTCAGCTAAGGTAATCGCTTCAACGATGGCAGGCTACACCACCGCTTCAAGTACACTTAATATAACGATTGACGACTGCAGCTTCAATCTTAAAGACAATGCTCCGGATAAAGCTATCACAGCTTTCAGCCTTGCGGAAGCCAATCTTAATCACCACACCAAGCTGACGGTCAACGGCGGCTCCTTCAAGGGAGCAAGCTCCTCGGTATTTACTCTCTTCGCGGGCAATGACGGCAGCGACAGTCTCACCTTCGGCAAGGGAAGCGACGGCAACTATACCACGCTTACTCTTGGCGATGAAGCAACTCTTTCTAATATCTATAAGAACGACGAGGGCTCTTACGTAAAATTCGGCGCAGCGACCAAGGTCAGCGATACCGAATATACATACTCTATTGAGGATGCAACGGTAACCGACACCGGATTTGATATATCACAAGTTCCGGATACTAAAGTTTTCGGTAATTATGATCAGTCTGGCGTATACAAAGGAAGTCATCCGACTTGGGATGGCGCTTTCTGCACCGACAATGCAGCTAATGACAGAGTACTTGTTCTGACCATAGATTATACTGCAGAAAAGAGAAAGGCAGCCGGAGCAATATCCGGAAGCATTACCATTGATCTAAATGGCAAAACCCTCACCGCCGCAAGCAACGGGTTAATGAATTTTTATTATACGTCAAGCACTACGACGGACTCTCTTAATATTACTTTTAAAAACGGCACTATAAATTATAGCAACACCAGCACGGGATTGTTCCAGTTTCAGCATGCGGATTTGGGTGAGCAGGATGCGAAGTCATATAATTTTACCTTTGAGGACGTAACTTTTGAAGGTAATAACAATATGTTTACAATTTGGAGTAGCCCTACCGATCAAAGCGGAACGAGAACAACAGCAATTTTCAACAACTGCACGTTCAATTATTCCGATCAGATAATTTTCAATGTTGGATCGGGAGATACTAATCATAAAAACTTATTTAATATTACCGTAAACGGCGGAAAAATCATAACCGATACCCCTCTAACTCAGACGATGATCTTCTCCGCAAATACCACAGCTGACTATGAAGACACCTTTGCAATCGGCAAGTACAACGGCAAATATCCCGAGATCTATCTTACGAGCGGTACGCAGGCAGGCGGCTTCACCCTTGTTAACGGACTTACCGCTAACGCTGTAAAGCTCCCCGATACCGTTACTCTTGAAGAAATCGCTTACAACGTATATCCGATCGGCGATGTGCTTACCACAGTCAGCACTCCTTACGGTATAATCCCCGAAGCATTCAAGGATGAGGAGAGCTATCCCTTCGCAGTATTTAAGGACGGCTCATTCGTCAATGCTTATAGCGATTGGGCAACGCTTCTTAATGCATTAAACGCTAAGCTCAATGCTGATGCTGATACCGCCGACGTGCTTCTCAGACGTAATTTCAGCATTGCGAATCCCTCATTCAGCAATCTTTCTCAGCTCCGCGGAACTGCTACCTTCGATCTCGGAACATATGAGCTTAAGGTAGAAACCGGCAATCTCTTTGCCGCAAACAAGAAAACCGCCTATAATACTACAATAAACGTGAAAAACGGTGATATTCTTCTCGGTGGAAGCTCGATGCTTGTTTATCTCGGAACGTCAAGCAACGGATCCGGTATGAATTTCAACTTTACCTTTGACGAAGTAGATATCTCTTACGCGTCAGGCGCAACAGGCTCGACTTTCATAAATACTATGCAGCTGTCAGAAGTTGCTCCCTCCACCGCAAATATCACCTTTAAAAACTGCAATATCGACCTCGTTACAAACGTAACGAAAGCGGCTGTTACATTACTTAATATTGCAAACGATGCGAACAATAATATCGCTAACGTGGTATTTGACGGCGGATCTATCTATGCAAATAATAACGTCGTTACCTTCGCGAAGATGAATACTTCGGGCGCAGCTATTGACTCTGTGAAATTCTCAAGCGACTCCGGCAGATACACTAAGATCATAGCTCCTATCGGCGGCGAAGCGGTCGTATTCGATTACGTGACCGCTGCGGGATCGGTGGCAACCGCCGCTAAGTGGAATGACAACGAGACTCTCGGAACCACTACCTACATAGTTCGTGAGAGCGCGCTTACCGCATTCGCTCCCAAGACGAGCATCACCCTCGGATCTACTCTTATATACAACGTTTACGTTCCCGTTTGCGCTGAGCTTAAGAGCATTACCCTTATGGGCAGTAAGTTTGACGATCTTACTCTTCTCGATCCTTATATCAAGACTCTTGATGACGGAAAGAGCTATTACGAAATACCCGTCAAATTTATCGCCGAGTGCCTTGCAGACGAATTCGCCCTTGAAGCAGAGCTTCAGGTTGGCACGAAGACCTACTCGGGTAAATGGACTCTCAGCATTCCGAAGTATGCAAGCACCGTACTCAATAGCGATGCTTCCGAGATCGAAAAGACTCTTATAAAGGACGTCCTCGTTTACATCAGAAGCGCATACAACTACTTCGCGCCCGAGAAGGATACGGTCATCTCGAATATAAGCTCAATGCTTGGAGATTACACTCAGGGTGAATTCAAAATGGACGAAGTCAACGTAAATACTTCCGAGCTTGCAGCAGCAACCTATTCTCTCGGCTCGCTTCAGTCGGTATGGCTCTGGCTTCCCGAAAATGCAGATATCAGCGAATACAGCTTCAAGGTAGGCGAAAGAGTGCTTGACTTCACGTATGACACTTACGTAAGCGCAGACGAGCTTAACGGTCATATATACGTTAACGTTGAGCTTTACGCATACGAGATCCTCAAGACTATCGACGTTTATAAAAACGACGTAAAGTGCGCAGATTACCACATAAGCTGCTATTATAATTATGCAAAGGGTACCGGCGAAACCGATTATAACGCTGAGGATAAGGATGCCCTCGTTGCTCTCGTTGAAAGCTTCTATACCTACTGCAATAGCGCTGAGTCTTACAGAAATTCTGTAATTAACTCTGCAGACTGATATAAGGAGTAAATGAAAATGAAACTTTACAATTCTCCCGAAATATCCATCGAAGTAATGGATAATGCAGATGTTATAACTACATCGGATGTTACCCTTGGAACTACTACTTCCACGATTGAAAGCGGCATCGGAAGCTGGGAAGTTATCGGGTAATACCGTGCCTTAGCACTTAGCAAAAAAAGAATATAAAAAAGACTGCTCAGATACCGATCAAGGTCTGAGCAGTCTTATTATTTTTGTTTGTTTTTCGATTAACGCTTGACTTCTTCCATTATGAAGGCCTCGTACATATCGCCTTCCTTAATGTCATTGAACTTATTAAGTCCGACACCGCACTCGTAGCCCTCGGCTACCTCGCGCATATCGTCCTTGAAGCGCTTGAGCGAGGATATTTCGTCCTCAGCGATGATTATACCGTCACGGACGATACGTATCTTAGCATTTCTCGCGATCTTACCGTCCTTAACGTAGCAGCCTGCGATAGTTCCAACGTTGGGCACTCTGATGGTCTGGCGGACCTCGGCGTGACCGAGAACGACTTCCTTATAGGTAGGAGCAAGCATACCCTTCATAGCTGCCTCGACCTCGTCTATGATCTCGTAGATAATTCTGTGTGTTCTGATATCTACGCCGTTTCTCTCAGCGGAGTCGATAGCGTTCTTATCGGGGCGAACGTTGAAGCCGACGATAATAGCGTTCGAAGCGGTAGCGAGCATAACGTCCGACTCGGTGATACCGCCGACGGCGCTATGAATAACGCTGACCTTGACCTCTTCGCCCGAAAGCTTAACAAGAGATGCCTTGACAGCCTCTGCAGAGCCTGCGACGTCTGCCTTAACGATGATATTGAGAGTCTTAACGCCCTCGGAGATCTGGCTGAACAGCTCGTCAAGATTAACTCTCGCATTGGCATTGAGTATCTCCTGCCTATGCTTCTCACGGCGCTCCTCTGCAAGAGCCTTAGCCATTCTTTCATCCTCAACCGCGTTCAGCTCGTCGCCCGCCTGGGGAACGTCGTCAAGACCTATGATCTCAACGGGAACGGAAGGACCTGCGGTCTTTATGGTCTTACCCTTATCGTCTACCATCGCTCTGACACGGCCTACCGCATCGCCAACGATGACGTAGTCTCCCTGGTGAAGAGTACCGTTCTGAACGAGGACTGTTGCAACAGGGCCTCTTCCTCTATCGAGCTTTGACTCGATAACGAGACCTCTTGCTCTCTTGGTGGGGTTAGCTCGAAGCTCCTTGACCTCTGCAACGAGAAGCACGTTATCAAGAAGATCGGAAATACCCATACCCGTGTGAGCGGAAACGGGGACGCAGATGACGTCTCCACCCCACTGCTCGGGAACAAGCTCATACTGAGTGAGCTGATTAAGAACGTTATCCGGATTTGCCTCGGGCTTATCCATCTTGTTGATCGCGACGATGATATCTATGCCTGCCGCCTTTGCGTGGCTGATAGCCTCAACGGTCTGAGGCATTACTCCGTCATCAGCCGCAACGACGAGGATAGCAATATCGGTGGACTTAGCGCCGCGCATACGCATTGCGGTGAACGCCTCGTGACCGGGGGTATCAAGGAAGGTTATATCCTTATCCTGCGCCTTGACTCTGTACGCGCCGATAGCCTGGGTAATTCCGCCTGCCTCGCCGCGGGTAACGTTGGTGTGCCTGATAGCGTCAAGAATAGAGGTCTTACCGTGGTCAACGTGACCCATAACGCAGACGACGGGCGCTCTCTCAACGAGATCCTCTTCTCTATCCTCTGCCTCGGTAAAGAGCTTCTCTTCCTTGGTGATGACGATCTCACGGGTGACCTTTGCTCCGAATTCGTCTGCAATGATCTCCGCGGTAGCGAAATCGATTGTATCATTTATGGTCTTCATCTCGCCCATAAACATAAGCTTTTTCATAACCTCAGCCGAGGTCTTCTTAAGTCTTGTAGCAAGCTCGCCAACGGTGATCTCATCGGGAACGGTGATCTCAAGCTGCTTCTTTCTTGCCTTTTCAGCCTCAAGGCGCTTGATCTTCTCGGCAGCCGCTCTTTCCTTATCTCTTGCGCTCTTCTGGTTCTGACCCTTATTGTCCTGCTTCTTAAGCTTCTGCTTCGAAGCCTTGGTGTCGGTTCCGTTTGCTATTCTGTAATACTGGTCGTTGTATCTCTCATCGTACTTCGAGAGGTTAACGTCCGAAATTCTCGTATCGACGACACGGGTCTTGGTTACAGACTCGCTTCTGAGGTCGGACGAGATATTTACTCCGCCCTTGACGTCCTTCGCCTGAGGGTTCGGAGTTATGGTCTTGAACTGCCGCTTCTCATGCTTTTCGCGCTTAGGCTCAGCCTTAGGCGCAGCCTTGGGAGCAGTATCCTGAGCCTTTGCTCTTGCTTCTGCCTGCTTCTGCTTTTCAAGCGCGCGAAGCTCTGCGGGGCGCTCCTCGATAGGCTTGGGTGTGGGTACGGGCGCAGGCGCTGCCGCAGGCTTCTGCTGAGGCGCGGATACGGGCGCCGCAGGCTTTCCTTGCATAGGCTTTGCCTGACCCTGATTGCCCTGCTGACCCTGGCGGAAGCCCTGAGCCGCTCTATTCATATTCTCTCTCTTCTTTGCGAAGGGATCGAAGGTCTCAGCGGAATAAGAGGAACCTCTTCCCGATCTGTCTCTATCGTTATTCCTCTCGGGTCTTCTCTGAGTGTCCTGAAGGCGGCGATTATCCTGGGCGGGTCTTTGCGCCTCGGGTCTTCTCTCGGGAGCGGGCGCGGTATGTACCTCTGCCTTGACCGAGGGAGCCTTTTCGGGCGCCTTCTTTGCCACCGTCTCCGCCTTCTTCTGGGGAAGAGGCTCTGCCTTTACCTCGGGAGCCTTCTCCGCCTTAGGCTCAGCCTTCGGCTTCTCGGGTCTTTTTATAGTTATCTTCGTCTCGCCGGAAAGATAAGAATCAACGTTCTTTATCTGATGCGAGGCGGTCATTTTTTGCATAAAGAGCTCAAACTCCTCAACGTCTGCAGCTCCGCCGCTCTTTTTCTCTATTTTCAGCTCGGTCGCGAAAAATCCTATAACTTCCTTCGAGCTGATATTAAAATCCTTGGAGATTTGCGAAATCTTAATTGATCCTCCTGCCATACAAGCCACCGGTTTCCATAAGGAAACTTCCTTTCATTAATTTAGTCTCGATGCCGCCTTCTCGATCTCTTTAGCAAAGCCCTCGTCTGTTACTCCCACGCAGGCGGGCGAGTAGGTCTTGCCGAGAAGCGTACCGAGCGCATCGGTTCTCATATCTATTAGTACCGCTTTAATTCCGTAAAACTCACACTTCACGAAAAGCTTTTTTTGGGTCGACTCGGACGCATCGCTTGCCACCGCCACAAGATAAGGCTTTTTCTTCTTAGCCATAGCGACGCAAACGTTTTCCGTTCCTATGATCAGCTTTCCTGCTCTCATAGCAAATCCGAGCATGCCCGAAAGCCTCTGATTAGTATTCTCCACTTCAGTGAAGCTCCTTTTCTATTCTATCCCAGATCTCGGAAGGGATCGAGCATTCAAGCGAGCGCTCTATACGCGATGAGCGGCGCGCCTTTATAAGGCACTCCTTACTCTTACATATATACGCTCCTCTGCCTGATACCTTGCCGACGAGGTCAAGCACGATATTTCCGCTCGGCTCTCTCACTACTCGGACAAGATCCTTTTTCGGGAAGTGCTCACCGCACCCGGTACATCTTCTGGTGGGTGTTTTCTTTACCTGCAAGCTCATCTTAAGACTTTATATCGATCTTGCAGCCTGTAAGTCTTGCAACGAGCTTTGCATTCTGACCTTCCTTACCGATAGCAAGTGAAAGCTGATCGGGGCTGACGGTTACTCTGCAGGAGCGCTCGCCTTCCATTTCTACCGAAATTACCTTTGCGGGAGAAAGCGCTTCCTTAACGTACTCTGCGATGTCCTCGCTGTACTTGATTATATCTACCTTTTCATTGCCAAGCTCGGCGAGAATAGCGTTTATTCTCATACCGTTCTTACCTATACAAGAGCCTACTGCATCAACGTTCTCATCAGTTGAATAGACCGCGATCTTAGAGCGGCTTCCCGCCTCACGGGATACTCCCTTGACAACTATCGTGCCGTCCTGGATCTCGGGGATCTCAAGCTCGAAGAGCCTCTTTACAAAGTGGGGGTGAACTCTCGAAAGAGTTACTATCGGGCCTCTTGTCTCACCCGTCTTTACCTCGGAGATGAATACCTTTATTCTATCGCCGACGTCGTGGACCTCACCGGGGATCTGCTCGCCCTTAAGAAGGGTCGCATAACCCGTACCCGTGTCAAGAATAAGGTTGCCGTTGGTCATATCGACCTTATCAACGATAGCAGTGATGATCTCTTCCTTCTTATCCTCGTATTCGCGGGTCTGTCTTTCACGCTCCGCGTCTCTGATCGCCTGAATGATCATCTGCTTTCCTGCCTGAGCGGAAAGACGTCTGAAGGTCTTTGTCTTAAGCTCGGTCTCAACTATTCCGCCAAGCTTATTTCTGCGGCTGAGCGCCTTTGCCTCCGAAAGAGAGATCTCGGTGTAGCGATCTGTTACCTCGCCGTCCGGAAGGACTGTGCGCTGCTGGAAGACTCTGAAGTCTGCCTTATTCGGGTTGAGCTGAACTCTGATGATAGTTGAAGATCCGACCTCCTTCTGGCAAGCCTTAGTAAGAGCCGCCTCGATCCTCTCTATCATATACTCCTTGGGGATACCCTTTTCCTTCTCGATGAGATCAAGGGCGTTGAAGAAATCTGCGTTCATTTTTTCCTTTCACCTCGTAATTATCCCTTACGATTCCTTTCTTTATACAAACTTTTTTAATTTTCAAAATATACGGTCGTGATCTTCGAGACCTCGGCTCTCTCAAACTGAAGCTCCGCATCCGCGATCTTAACGGTGATAACACCGCCCTCGTAGGAAAGAAGCTCGCCCGTGTGCGACTTTGCGCCGTACTTCTCGGCAAAAAGAAAAAGCTTTACTCTTTCGCCGATGGAAAGCGAGATATGCTCGTCAGATCTCAGCTCTCTTTCAGCTCCGGGTGAGGAGACCTCAAGATAGTAGAAGCCCTCGATCGGGTCGACCTCGTCAAGTATCGGGTCGATCGCTCTATGCACCTTTTCGCAATCGTTGATATCAATGCCGCCGTCCTTATCGATCGTTATCTCAAGATGATAGTCGGCTCCGATCTTGGTATAAGTCACGTCCCAGATCCTGTATCCAAGCTCGGTGACGGTTGGCAAGATCGCTTCTCTGACGGTTTCTCTTATCGGTTTTTTCATTTTTTCGTCGTTCCTTTACAACAAACGAGAGTGGCTCTTTCGAGTCACTCTCCTTTTACTTTATTTAACTATGTATACTATATCATATTTTCTATAAAAATGCAATAGCTTTTTCTAAAAAAGTTTTGTTTTTACATTATTATATGATCTATTATATAGCATCGGGGTTCTTTCCGTCCAAAAGGAGCTTGCAAAGCTTCTTCTTTTTGCGCTTTTTCTCCTTGAACTTTCTCTTCTTGCTGATCTTTACAAACTCGGATATCGCAGTCTCAATATCTTCCTCAATATCGGCTTTCATCATCTCAAGTCGCAAAATTTCAGCATCACGCTCGTTGAAAACGACGTCGTAAACACTATCCTGAATTTTCTTTGCCATAACGATTACCTACCTTTATTATTTAGAGGGAAGAAATTTTGCGATAAGCTGAGTTATCCATGCAAGAATGGGCTCTCTGAATACGATCACAACAGCCACGGCTGCAACGATCAGAAGCAGAAGAAGGAGCCAGAGAAGCTGGACCTTGGGATTAGGCGTTCTTGCCGAGCGCTTACCAAGCTTGACGATGCCGCGGGAAATATCTCCCTTGGTGTGCTTAAGTCTTCTCTTCGTATCTCTTATCTCATTCTTGATCGCGCGGCGAGCCGCTCCCTTCGGGCGCTCGTGCTTAAGCCTGTACTTAAGCTCGGCAAGATATCCGAAAAGCTCTATGCGCTTATTCATCGAATCGTAAACTCTCTGCTTAGCCTGAAGAGTCACTCTGAACTTCGAGATCTTTCTGTAATTTCCGCGCTGACCTCTGAATGCGCGCTTTACCTCACCAAGTCTTACCGATGCAAGCTTAGCTCTGAAATTACGCCTCTTCTTCTTATTCTTCTTGAGATTTTCCTCTGCGTAAAGCGCATTGAGTCTTCTATTGATCTCATCTCTTTCAAGAAGAAGATTTTCAACTCTCGCCTGAAGCTCCGCAAGTCTTTCGGAGTTTGCCTTAGACCTTGTCTTTATTGTGGAAGCATCGAGCATAACGAGGTCAAGATATCTCTTATTGCACTTCTTACGGTACTTGATGACCGCGCCCTTGCCGCTCTTCATAGCCTTGAGCTTTGCGTTTTCCTCGCTTAAGCGCTTCTTTTCCTTACCGGTCTTCTCGCCGTATCTGTAGCAGGAAAGCTCAATGTGCCTTGAATATCTTTCACGCCTGTAATCTATCTTATCCTTAAGCGTTCTGATATCGTCATCCATATGAGCCTGGGTTATGAGAATCTCCCTACCGTCTACTATGGCTAAAGGGATCCTTGATTCTCTTCTTTTTTCTCTCTCGTTTTCTTCCTTGAGAAATCTTTTCTGCTCGGAGATCTCTTCAGCCCTATCTTTTTTTGGGTCGCGTTTCCTCTCTTCCTCGGCGTCCTTGATAAAGACGTAGCCAAGGTATTCGTACTCACCCTTATCCGCGATATCGCGAACGAGAGTATCAGAGGGCAGGTCGGCAGTCATATCGGTGAGAACAGTCCAGCTCTCTGCGTCCTTCTTGTACTGCCTGAGCGCCTTCTTGAGCTTGCCCGAATAGCTTCTCTTGTACTTACCGATGCCGGAAAGCACAGTTATTCTGTAGGTATCCATATAGCCGTTGATAAGATCTACCTCGGAGTCGAGGCACTTCTTCATCTCACCTATACGCTCTTTGCCTACCTTTTTCTTATGGTTTTTTCTTGCCGTATTTGCGGTCTTTATGAGCTTACGCTCCTCGGAGTCCTTCTTATTGAGGTACTTCGCGAGGTCCTTTTTGCTCATAGCAGTGACGCTGACGTCACTTCCGACGACAGAAGCCTTCTCGGCATTCTCAAGCGCTCTCTGCTTCTTGGGATCAGCCTTTTCGGGGACGGGCTGCTCGTCGTTATAAACTATCGGGCAAAGGTAGCTGTATTCCTCGCCTCTTGAAATATCCTTTGCAAGAGTATCGCTCGGGATATCGGGATTAAGGTCTGTAAGAGACGTCCATACTGCAGCGTCTTCCTTATACTGCTTAACAGCCTTCTTGATCTTACCCGCATAGCTTCTCTTATACTTACCGATACCTGAAGCTACTGTGATGCGGTAGGTATCCATATATCCGTTGATAAGCTCTACCTCGGAGTCAAGGCACTTCTTCATCTCGGATATTCTCTCTGTGCCGTCTGCCTTCTTGTGCTTCTTTCTCGCGGTATTCGCTCTCTTGATAAGCTTGCGCTCCTCGGAGTCTCTCTTATTGAGATACTTTGCAAGGTCCTTCTTGCTCATCTTCTCAACGTTATCGGTCTCGCCCGCGTTTCTGACGCCCTCGGAATACTTTTCCTTCTCGGAAACGGGTTCTTCCTTCGGGTCTGCCTTAGGCTCAGCTACGAGATACGAAGCTGCATCGGGCTCTGCCTTATAGCGGTATTCGCTGACCGTCTCGGGCGCGCTTACCGAATTGAATACGGGGACGGGTCTCTTTCCTCTGATATCGTCTGAAAGAGTCGTGGGAGCAAAGACGACCTCGGTCTCGGCTGCGGATCTATATACCTGAAGGTCGGTATTATAGGTCTTTACAAGCGAGTCTATCTTGCCCTTATATTCCTTCTTATACTTCTTCTTTCCGTCCGATGCGATTATCGTCTGATAATCGGTGACGTAGCTATTAAGAAGAGTTGCTTCCTTATCAACGTACTCGGTGATGTAAAGAGTCGGCTCGTATACCTTGGAGTTTCTCTCCTTCTTGCGGAGATCCTCGATCTCAGTGACAAGCTGCTCCTCGCCTACCTTTCTCTTTTCAAGGAATCTCTTAAGCTCCTTTGCGGAGAGAGCGGTAGCGCCTGCAGAGACTGTCGCAGCCGCAAAAACAACTCCGTTCTTATTCTTCTTGCTCTTCTTATCTCCCGCAAGCTCCTTATCAACCAGTCTCACACCTGCCTCGGTGGGGCGGTATGCAACGGGGATAGTGGGAACCTCGCCGCCGTTCTTGATATCGTCCGCAAGAGTCTCGGGCAGACTTCCTACCTCGGTATCCGTAAGAGCCTGCCAGGTCTTGAGATCCATATTGTAATCCTTGACCAGGCGATTGATCTTACGGCGATAAGAAGCAGAATACTTCTTGTGATTTGCCTCTTCCGTGTGCTTATAGGAAATTATGTAGCTTCCGAGAAGCTCGCGCTCATTCTCTATGACCTTTTCAAGGTGATCGGTAGCGCGCTCGGGATCCTTAAGATTTTTATTGTACTTCTTCTTTGCCGAATTCTTAGCCTTGACAAGCTTACGCTCGCGGCTATCCTGAGAATTGAGGAATTTCGAGAGCTTCTTGCCCTTAAGAGTGGCAATAGCAGCGCCGTTGATCGCATCGGCAGCCGAAAGCTCCTCTCTTTCGCGCTTCTCATCAAACGCGGCGCGATCCTTTGCGTCCTGTATGCTCTTCTCGCGAGCCTCATGCTCGGCTATCGCGCTTTCAACGGCAGCCTTGCGCTCCTTATGCGCGCGGTCGAGGTCATCAAGCTTTTTATTAAGCTCGCCGATCTCCCTCTCATAGCCTTCCTCTTTTTCTTTGAAGTCAGCTTCTGCTGCGGCTTTTTTCATAGCGCGCTCGCGGTCGGTGAGCTCTCTCATCTCCGCATCGTTCTTATCCTCTGTGTCGCGCACCGCGGCTTCAAGTCTCTCCTTCTCCTCACGAAGAGTCTTAAGCTTTTCGTCCTCAGCGGGAGCATCCGCGGTCTCGGGTGCTTCTTCCTTATCGGCGGGAGCATCTGCGGTCTCGGGAGTCTCTTCCTTATCGGCAGGAGCATCTGCGGTCTCGGGAGCTTCGTCTTTATCAGCGAGAGCTTCAGCCTTATCCTCATCCGGCTCTCTATCCTTATTCTTATTAGCGGCTGCTCCTGCAAGAGCGATCGCTCCGCCGGCTACAGCTACGCCAAGAGCTGCGGCAGCAGCATTGCTATCCTTTTCGCCATCCTCTCCGATATTAGCTCCGTCCGCTGGGATGGGAGCATCGGCATCGGTATCAACAGGCACTACCGCAACAAGCGCGCCGTCCTCGCCATCGCTGCCCTTCTTATTCTTCTTTGCCTTCTTAGCCTTCTTAGGCTTAGCGTAATCCTCGGGATGAAGGACCTCGCCCGCATCGTACTTATAAACTAAACCGTCATCCGAAAGTCCTGCGGGAACCTCTGCGCCGTCCGCTTCTCTGTATCTTTCAAGATCCTCTTCGGTCTTTCTTCTCTTCTCATCGTAGTCCTCGCCATAATCCGAGGTCTTCTTCATCATGGCGTAGGTGCTTCCGCCGAAGAGGTAAGAATCGAGTATATCGGGCTTTTTCTCGTCCTCGGGCTCATCCGCAGGGAGATCCTCGGGTTCGTCCTCAGGTTCGTCCTCAGGCTCATCCTCGGGTTCGTCAGTCTCGTCGCCGTCGGTATCGGGAGCATCCTCAGGCTCGCCTTCATCATCTCTGTCATCCGCGGGGAGATCCTCGCCGTCAAGAGTGATGACAAAGTCATCGTCATCCGAGTCAATAGGCTCATCCTCGTCCGTATCGCTGCCGGGAAGATCAAGACCATCAAGAGTGATAATGAAGTCCTCGGGCTCTTCAGCATCAGCTGCATCAGGCTCTGCCTCGGGAGCAGGCTCTGCGGCAGGCTCATCCTCGGGAGCATCCTCTTTATCCTTCTTATCCTCGTCGCGCGCGGCAAGCTTTGCTTGAATTGCGCGAAGCATTTCCTCTGATGCAAGAGTAGGACCTTCATCCTCTTCCTTCACTCTTGCGCCCATAGCGAGAGCTTCCTCGTATCCATCGCTTCCGGGGAACAACTCAAGTCCGTCTGCCGTGATTATGATAGGACCTGAATTCTTAGAGGATTCAAGCCTGCGAAGAAGAGCTGCGTTAGCCTCAGCCTCAGCCTTTTCTCTTGCTTCTTTTCTCTTGGCGTCAAGCTCAGCCTGCGCCTTTTCATTCTCCTTAGCCTTGGCGGACATTTTATCGACAAGAGTATCGGACTCAGCATTCCTGCGCGCCGCATCCTCAGCCTCTTTACGCGCAAGCTCATCTGCTTCCTTCTTCTTTCTTTCCTCTTCCGCTGCTCTCTTAGCGGCGCGTCTTTGCGCGGCAAGAAGCTGAGCGCGATCTTTATCCTCACGAAGCTTCTTTCTGTAGCTCTCCGCATAGTCAAGCTCGGCCTGCTTCTTACGAATCGTAGCCTGATTTCGCTTTTCGTCCTCCTCGCGGCGCTTTTCTTCCTCTTCGAGGCGCGCTTTTTCTTCCTTTTCGAGAAGAGCCTGCTGCTTCTTTTCTTCCTCACGGCGCAGCTTAGCCTCAGCGTTTGCATCCTCAAGAGTCTGCGCGGCTGAATTGAGCTTATCGGCTACCGTTTCGACCTTAGCTTCGTCGGCGTTGTTGTTCTTGATCTCGTCGCTCATTTTTGTCCTCCATGCCACAGTGGCGAATTAATTGGCAGCATGATCCGCGTTCCGCGCTGCCGAGCGGTATATGTGAAGTGTTATTTATCCTCAAAATATTTTAGCAAATAATTCAGCACCTCGCGCCTCAGCACGATGCCGATGAAGCAGCCTCTATCATCCACTATCGGGACAAAGTTATGCTCCTTGACGCTCTCTATCAGCTCTCTCATAGAGGTGCTGTGCAAAAGCGGCTTCTGATAAGAGCGGTTAAGAACCTCGGAAAGGGGAACTCTATCCGCCATTACCTTATCAAAATTTCCTTGCTTCAGAAAGTAATCGAAAAGATCGTCATTCCTGAGCGTTCCCACGTATTTTCCTTCCTTATCAAGGACTGGGATCGCCGTGTATCTGTGAAAATTCATTTTTTCAAGAGCCTGACGCATCGTTGCGTCCTCTGTAATATATTCAACAAGGCTCTTGGGTATCATAAACCGAAGAATGCTTTTATTCATCGATACCTGCCTTACGTGCAAAGCGACGTTCCTATAACCGTCGCAAACTGGGATAGCTTTGGAATTATGAAATTCAAGCCTTCCTTTTCATACATTCCATTGAACTGGGAGAATTTCTCCGAGGCAAATTCAAGCTGAGTTAAATTTCCCGTCAGAATAATATTCTTGACCCCCGCGCTTCTCGCTCCGAATACCGATATCATTCCTATCGTCTCAAGCACCATATTGAGAAGTCCCGAGGCGATGTCCTCGCGAGAGGCGATATCGGATACGTTGCCGAAGTTTGCCGCAGTCAGATCGCGCGAAAGCTCGGTAAGATTATTATTCTTCGTGATATCGCTGATCCTTAAGTCTATTTTCGAAAGATCACCGAGCCTTGCGGTCTCTGTGATGTGATTAATTTCCTCAATATTAAGTAAGAGCTTCGAAAGTCCGACAAGCGTTCCGCCGCCGACTCCCGTTCCGCCAAGATAGGTCATCTCACCGCCCGCCTTGGCATGGACAAGGGCAGTTCCCGTTCCCATACTTACGCAAAGCGCCTCGGATAATCCCGAAAGGTAAAGTCCTCCAAGACCTATCGAGCGGAATTCGGGGACGGTCACGCAAGGCAGACCGTAAAGCTTGCCGCCCGAAAGATAGGCAGAGCCTACCCCCGTCATCATTACCTTATCTATATCTGAAAGTGAGAGTCCGTTTTCATCCGTAAATTTTCCGAAAGCTCCGTATATAGAGGTTATCGGATCGTCCGCCTTGACGAAGATCGGAGCAATAAGCTCTCTTTTTCCCTCGCTATGACGAAATCCCACTATCTTGGTCGTGCTTCCTCCAACGTCAATTCCGATCACAACGCTCATTTTCTGATAACTCCGTTTTCTTTTGCTTTGGCTACAAGGCTTTCATATGAAAGACCGTATTTATCAGCGATGTCCTTCGCATAGGACTTACCGTCCGGCTTTGCTCTCACTATCTTGAAGGAGCGCTTGCCCTCTTCTATTCCCGCAACGAGAGTATCGAGCAGAATTCCGCCCGACGCCTCGGATCTTTCGTTGATCTCGGGCACGCTTGCCGCAAGATCGTGCAGGTGAGTCGAGAATATTCCGCGCACCCTCATTGCCGCAAACGCGGTAAGTATCTCGGACGCTATATAAGTAGCCTCGAATGCGCCCGTTGAAGAGAGAGATTCATCGAGAAGTATCAGGCTATTCTCCGTCACCTCGTCGAATATCTCGCGAAGCCTCGCGCATTCCTCGCCGAGCCTTCCTTTATCTATCGTATCGTCCGCTCCCTCGGGGAAGTGGGTGAATATACCGTCCGTCACCGAGACCTCGGCGTATTCGGCAGGCACGGGCAGACCGAGCATGGTAAACGCCTCAGCGGCTCCGAGAGCCACTGTTATGACCGATTTTCCGCCTCGGTTAGGGCCTGTGAGGACGTAGATCCTCGCATCATCGTCAAACTCAAGATCGTTGGTAACTATCTCGTCTGTTATCGCAAGAGCTACCCTCGGGTTATAAAGCCCCTTCGCCTTGAATATCTTCTCCTCTGCTCCAAAGACCTTAGGCATGACCACCTTGCAGCCCGGGTGAGCGGCAAGCTTTTCTATAAGCTCGGACGCCTTTGAGATAAACTCTATCTCGGGGAGCAGGCGAAGAAGGAAATCAGTATTATCAAGCACGTATTCGCCGACGATATTTCTCCAGCCCTTGATCGAAGAGCGAAAAACGTCTTCTATCGCGGAATGGAAAGCAGCAACGAGCGCTTCCTTTTTATTGTCGCTCTGACCCTTACCGAGAGGCGAAAGCTCCGCGATGCAGGTCAAGGCATCGTTCTTAAATGAAAATCTTAATATCTTATCAAGCGTCTTTCCCGATTTAAACTGCTCGGAATTGACCGAAATAACTCCTGCGGACGAGGGGCGAAGCTCCCTGTCAAGATTGACTCCTATCGTCACGCTCTTGACCTCGTGAACTCTCGAGGCAAGGGCGGAAAGCTTCTGATTAAGCTCCTTATAATAATCCGATGCGGCAAGTCTGAGAACAAACTCGGAAAGATTTTTGAAAGCGGGGCTTTCGATCTTATCCGCCACAGGCTCAAAGCCGCGGCACAAAGTGTCTATACAAGTGACGTAAAGCTCGATCTCGGTAATGCTGTAAAGATAAGAGTCGCCCGAATTCGCGCTCTCCTTATCGAGGCGGCGAAGCTCCATTATATCCGCAAGGATCGGGTGGATATTAGCGAGCGTCTCCTTAAGCTCGGGAATGGAAAGAATGTCCTTCACCGTCTTTTGGCGGTATTCGATAACTCCGATATCGGTAGTAAAGAAATCGGTGAGGCTGCTGCTCTTCAGGTTGAAAAGCTCGGTAAGACCAAGCTCGTCGCACACAGACTCCTTGATATTCGGCAAATTATCGCGGTATGAATGATATATCTGCGCTTCTTCATTCGGGTAAAGAAGGCTTATGTATTTCTCTTCCATCGGGCTCTCCGTTCGCTTTCCACAGGGGTAAAATTACACTTATTAATTTATTCTAACATAAGTTTAAAGATTTTTCAAGTATTTTGGAAGATTTTTTAAATATTATATTAAAGAACGAGAGTCTCACCCGGCTTTACGCTGTATTCCTTGCCGTCTATATGCATGAATACCTCGGTCACCGTCGGGTTATATATGCGGCTTCCGTCCGCTGAGGTGACGAGTCTTCCGTACGCCTCAACGTATTCGTATATCTCGATATTGGTGGCGTACCAGATATCGCTTCTTCCGGACATTTTTTCCGCAAATCTCTCTATGACGTCCCAGTTATCATTGTTGTCAAACTCATAGCTGTGACCCCAGAGGTAGAAGAGTCTCGGGTATCTTCTCGTGATTATCTTATGGTATCCGTCCGCCTCGATAAACTCATCCGCCCACTTCATAAGGTTCGGATTATTGTGATGCGCCGTGGGCACCCACGCAAGAAAGTCCTCGGGAAGCATAAATGAATTATTGTCCGCGCTGAGAGTCCTCGAATAGACAATGCCAAGCTCGGAAAGATACGAGCGGATAGAGGCGAAGCTGTTGGGATAATGAATCTTCGTTATACCCGTATCGGGATACGCCATTCCGCGCACAACGGTGCCGAATATTTCCTCAAGCTCGGTTCTGCAATCGAGAACGTCCTTTATAGCAACGGGAGCTGAGGCTATTCCCGGGGCAAGATGCCTTCTGCCGTGGACGGCTATCTCGTGCCCTGCGCCGACGATATGCTCCTTTATCTCGTCAACCGTCAATCTGTTGGGATTTATCATCGAAGGCAGGGTAAGGCTTCCGCTATTGATATTGAAGGTGCATTTCAATCCGTATTTTTTTAAGATCTCGCAGAGCTTAAGGTCTGCTCTTATTCCGTCGTCATAGCTGAGGGTGAGCGCCTTCGGCTTTCCGCCGGGGTATCTCATAAGTCTGTATCGCATAGCATTTTCTCCTGATTATTTTTTATCTGAAACTATAATAACACATCGTAATCGGAAATTCAATATTTCAAAGCGAAGTATCGGGTCAATTCTTTTCACCGGCGAGCATTCGGATATAATGGAATATGTATTGCTGAGCCACTCCCGCATATTCTCCGAGGGCAGTCGAGTCAAGATTTCCACCGAAATATTCGTCTATCGCTCGCTTCATCCATACGTCGACAGGAAAGGCATTAAGGTTGGAAAATGCAAACAAAGCTGTGCAAGAAGCCACCTTTTCGCCCACTCCTTTGATTTTTTGAAGCTCTGAGAGAGTGACGGAATAGTCGCTCGCATCTTTGATTTTTTCAAGGTCTACCTCACCCGAAAGCACCTTAGCGGCGGCGTCTGTCAGATACTTATATCTGAAGCCGGGGTGAGAATCAAGAAGCTTCTCGGGAGACGTATTTACCGCCTCGGCAGATGGGAAGGTATAGCATATTCCGCATTCGCGGCAGGGCGAGGTATCGAGGGGCGAGGTGCCGTTTTTATAGCCCTTCGCCTTCAGGGGGCATTCGGAGATGCCCGAGCGCTCCGCGAGATTTTCGCCGTACGCCGCCGAGATCGATCTGATGATCTTCTTTATTCTCGGTATATTGTTGTTCTGCGAGATGATAAACGAGAAAAGCGCTTCCCATGGGTCCTGGCGGAGAATGCGTATGCCCGAGGCTGCATCTGCCGCCGCATGGAGAAACTCCGAGTCGGTGCGGCTGAGAATATCGGATTTTATCGCGGCGTAGTCCTCGCCGAGGGCGAAATATTCTCCGATAAAGCCATCTATATCCCTTTCATCCGCGCCGAAAAATATCAGCTCTCCCCTTTCCTTCTGTCCAACAAAAACGAGCTTCTCTCCGACGACGGTCAGGTATTCGACGTAATCTCCCTCTCGGCAAAGCTCGACCGCGCGGAAGCACTGACCGCATTCGAGAGTATCCTCGAGCGAATAATCGCCAAGTCCCGAGACGGTTATGGCGTCTTTACCAAAAACCGAGCCTGCTTTTTTATCAAACATTTTTCTTCTCCCCCCTTGAAAATAAAAAAAACATAGTGTATAATATTGTTGATGTACTATAATTTTATTTAAAAATAGTATACCACAATCGGCATTTTTTTGCAAGAGGATCTTTTTCAAAGGAAAGGCGAATATGGTACAGATTTTTTCTATCCCCGTTCTTGAAGCCTTTGAGGCGTGCGAGGCGGACGGCTCGGTAGGATGCCCCTACTGTAAAATTTACAGAGAGCTTCAGTCAAACGAGCTTGACATAATACTCGGCGCATCTATGATGGAGCCGGATATCCGAATAAAGACCAACGAGCTTGGCTTCTGCAATCCCCATTTCGGAATGATGATGACGCGTAAGAGAATGCTCGGAATAGGTCTTATGCTTGAAAGTCACCTCGCCGAGGTCAGAAAGAAGATCGGCGCGAAGGCGCTCCTCGGAGACCCCTCGGCAAAGAGCTTGCCTAAGATATCAAAGCTCAACCGCGACTGCTACGTCTGCGAGAGGATAAATAAAAACCTTGACGCGGTAATTTCAACAACGGTGTATCTTTACGAGAAGGACGAAAATGATTTCAGGAGAAAATTCAAGTCTCCCGAATACTTCTGCCTTCCGCACTACGCCATGCTTATGGAATACGCGTCAAAGAAAATGGATAAAAAGCTCTTCCGCGAATTTTTCGATATAGCGGAAGGACTTGAAGAAAAATACGCAGAAACTCTTTCGGGCGACGTCAGCTGGTTCTGCAAAAAATTCGACTATCGCTTCGATGAGGAGCCGTGGTACAACTCTAAGGATTCGGTCCAGAGATCGGTCAAATTCCTTACGGGCTCTATGGAAGACGAAGGCGAGGGAGGACGGAAGAATAAAAATGGTAATTGAAAGAATTGAGATAAAAAGCTTCGGTCAGCTGACCGATATGACTCTTGATTTTTCGGACACGATAAACGTCATCGAGGGTCAGAACGAGGCAGGTAAAAGCACAATAGCTTCATTCATCAAATATATGCTCTACGGCTTCGAGGCAACCGAGGCTGAGGGCGAGCTTGGCGAAAGAAGAAAGAGAATAAACTGGATGACGGGTATTGCCGAAGGCACCATGACCGTCTCTGTCGGCGGCAAGAAGTATCTTATCACGAGATCCACCGTTCAGTCCGAGAACGCGGGCAGAACGACTTATAAGGAAGAAAGCGCGATAATCGACCTTGAAAGCGGCACACCCGCTTTCGGAAAGCTCCCTGCGGGAGAGGTATTCTTCGGCGTTGACCGCGAGCTTTTCCTGAATACCGCATTCATCGGTCAGGTGGTGGACACCTCGATATCCGAGGGCTCGGTCAAGGAGTCGATAGAAAATATACTCTTCTCCGCAAGCGAGAAGGTCAATACAGCAAGAGCCGCAAAAAGCATCTCGGATAAAATGGAGACGCTTCTGCACCCCGGCAATACGGGCGGCGCTATCATGGATCTTATAAAGAAGCAGGAAGAGCTTGAGGAAAAGCTCAGGAATACAGACGAGGACAATAAGAGGATACTCGCCAAGGAAGCCGAGCTTCACGAGATCAGAATGCGCAAGAAGGAAGCCGAGGAAAAGGAAGCGGGGCTTCTCGAGCTTGACGAATGCTATTGCAACGTTAAGATCATCCAGTCGTTTGACAATCTTCACACTCTTGAAGAGGATCTTGACCGCAAGAACGAAGCTTATAGCGAATTTATCGCGGAGAATACTAAGAACGGATTTATTCCGACCAACGATTACGTCACCGAGATCGCAGTTGCGAGAAGAGCGGTCGACGATAACTACCGACGCCTCGAAAACGCGGAGCGCGCATACGCAAAGGAAAGAAGCGCTATCGGTATAACGAGAGAGATAGAGGGCGCGATCGAGCTTTCGGACAGCTTTGGCGGAGAGGCCAAGCTTGAGAGTAAGCTGAACGGATGCGCAATCAACAAGATCAAATGTATCGCGGGCGGTATCTTTGCGCTGATAGTTGCGCTCGCCTCGCTTGTGACAGACCTTGCCTGGACTTCCCTTCCCACTCCCGCAAAGATCGCTATCGCAGTGCTTGGAGCGATCTCGCTCGGCGGCGCCGGTCTTCTTGCATACCTCACCGTGGGAGCTTACCGAACCGAGGCTAAGATGTGCCGCGATTTCGAGACCGAAAGCGTATCCGAGCTTCGCGAAAAGCTCGCTGTCATAAGAGAAGCGAGAGGTAAGAGAGATACACTTATCAATAACACGGAAAACGCGCGACGCGCGCACGAGGGCGCAAAGCTTGATTATGAAAACGCGCGCCGTGAGCTTTCCGAGATCGCCATGCGCTGGAGCGACGAGGGTGTGGCTACCGATCCCTCATTCCTGAACGATCTTGAGGCGAGAGTACATAAATTTCTTCGCGAAAATAACAGGCTTCTCGAAGAGAAGACGACCACCGAGATCGCCGTCAAGGAGATCCGCCGCTCTCTTGCGGATAAGAGCGAAATAGACATAAGAAGCAAGGTTCCGCCTATCAGAAGAAAGGTCGTTGCCGAGATCAATCACGACGAGATACTTTCGAATATAGAGGAGAGCCGAGCTATCATAGAGGAGCAGCAAAGACTTTCCTTCGTTGTTGAAAACGAGCTTTCGGAGCTTAAGCTCCGCGCAAAGGATCCGGGAGAGCTTTACTCAAAGATCCAGGCTCTTGAGACCAAGATAAACGAGCTTCGCATGAAGCACAAGGCATATTTCGTTGCCCTCAAGGCGATCAATTCCGCGTCAGACAGTCTGCGCCGCGAGATCTCCCCGAGACTCGGAGAATATGCTACCGAGCTTCTCGGTATTATGACGGACAATAAGTATAGCTCACTTTCCGTGGACGGCGCGCTTAAGGTCAACTTCACAACACCCGACGGCAAGGAAAAGTCGGTTGATTATCTTTCGGGCGGAACGAGAGATCTTACCTATATCGCGGTAAGAATGGCTCTTATAGATATGCTCTACACCGAAAAGCCCCCGATCTGCTTTGACGAGACCTTCGCAAATCAGGACAACGCGAGAGCTGAGGCTATGATGAAGGCGGTAAGAAAGCTTTCGGATGACGGACTTCAGAGCTTTATCTTCACCTGCCGCCAAAGAGAGGCTTCTATGGCGTCTGAGATACAGCCGAGATCAGCAATATTCAAGCTTTCAATAGCAAAAAGCGAATAACAACGATAAGGAACGGTCAGTACAATGAAAAAAATTCTTCTTGTCGGAAGCGCCAATATGGATCTTTCGATGAATATATGCAGAGTCCCCGAGCCGGGAGAGACCCTGCTTGATGACGGCGGTATAGCCTACACCCCCGGCGGTAAGGGAGCAAACTCTGCCGTTGCATTCGCGAAGCTCGGCGCGGACTGCGTTTTCTGCACTAAGCTCGGCGCCGATGCTCACGGTCAGAAGCTCTTCAATTATTATAAGGAATGCGGAATAAATACGTCTTGCATCAAGGTCGATCCCGAAGCGCCGACAGGTCTTGCCGTCGTTATGAAGGAAGCAGACGGAGCAAACCGCATAATCGTCTATCCCGGAGCCAATAAGACTCTCACGAGGGAGAACGTGCTTGACGCATTCTTCACCGAGCCCGACGCGCTTTATATCGGCTTTGAGATCCCCTTTGACATTGCCGTTGCGGCGGCAAAAATCGCTTCGGTCAAGAATATCCCCATATTCGTCGATGCGGCGCCTGCCTCGAAGGACTACCCCCTTGAGATGCTGCCGCCCGTTGAGGTCTTCTCGCCCAACGAGTCAGAGACCCTTGAATACACGGGAATATACCCCGACACCACGGAAAACTGCCTTAAGGCGGCTCTTGCCCTCAGCAACCGCGTGAAGGCTAAGTATATCGTCATTAAGCTCGGATCAAGGGGCTCATTCGTCTTTGACGGAAAGCATCTTGACGTTATCCCTGCTTACCGCCCGGATGCGGTAGTTGATACGACTGCGGCGGGAGACACATTTACCGCAGGACTCACCCTTGAGTATCTGCGCTCCTACGGCAACATAAAGAACGCTATGAGATACGGCTCTGCCGCTGCGGCTATCGCGGTATCGAGAAAGGGCGCGGGCTCGTCCATTCCGAGCGAGGATGAGGTAATCGAGTTTTTACGCAAAAGAATTAATTTCTAAATAAATTATCGGGAGCTGCTTATGAGCTACACTGTAACCGAACTTACCTATCCGTCAAGCGACGGCAAAAACACTATATACGCAAAAATGTATATTCCCGAAGGGAGGATCTTAGGCGCAGTTCAGCTTTCTCACGGAATGGTCGATCACGTTGAAAGATACGAGGAGCTTGCTATCCGCTTAGCCGAGGCGGGCTTTGTCTTCGCGGGCAACGATCATCTCGGTCACGGAAAGAGCGTGCGCTCCGAGGAAGACTTCGGATATTTCACCGAAAAGGATCCCATCACCTGCATTCTCAGGGATATCCATACGCTCAATAGGATCATACGCGACCGCTTCGGAGTTAAGCCCTATCTTTTCGGGCATAGCATGGGCTCATTTATTTCAAGGCTATTTGCCGAGAGGCATTCCGCAAGCATACAGGGTCATATAATTCACGGCACGGGCGGTCCTATGGGCGCAATACTGCCTATCGGCAAGGGCATAGTCAAGCTCATATCTCTTTTCAAGGGCGAGCGATACCGCTCAGAATTCGTCAAGAATATGTCCTTTATGGGTTATAACTCCCGCTTCCCGAAGGAAGAGGGCGAGAATGCCTGGCTCACGCGTGACACCGAAAGAGTTGCGGATAGACCGAATGACCCGAGAACAAGCTTCACCTTCACTCTCGAGGGATACAGAACTCTTTTCGAGCTTGTTGGCGAATCAAATAAAAAATCATGGTTCACGTCGTACCCGACTTCTCTGCGCACGCTGATTGTCAGCGGCAGTGATGACCCTGTCGGTAAATACGGCGAAGGCCCTACATATGTATACAAGCATTTACTTTTAGCAGGCGTAACAGACGTTTCGCTCGAGATCTTCGAGGGCGCGCGCCACGAGCTTTTCAACGAGACGAACAGAGAGGAATACTACGAATTCCTTATCGAATGGCTGCTCGGAGAGAAGTAATGATCAAAGCATACGCCATAACGGGTCCTACCGCATCGGGCAAGACTGCCCTCTCGCTTGAGATAGCAAAGAGGCTCGGCTGCGAGATAATCTCCATGGACTCTATGCAGATATACCGCGGAATGGATATAGGGACAGCGAAGGCAACGGCAGAGGAAAGGGCGATAGCGCCGCATCACTGCCTTGATCTATTGGATCCGCCCGATACCTTTTCCGCCAATGCCTATAAGGAGATCGCCAAGGCGGCGGCTCTCGATATCGAAAGACGCGGGAAAATTCCGCTTTTCGTGGGCGGAACGGGGCTTTATCTCTCTACTCTTCTTCGCCCCGAATGCGAGTCTGCGCCCGAGTCGCGGCGCGAGTACCGCGAGAGGATAGAGGCTTCGCTCAAGACGGAAGAGGATAGGATCGCGCTTTGGGAAAAACTCCGAAGTATAGACCCCGAGTCCGCCGTGGCAACTCATTACAATAACGTGCGCAGGGTCATCCGCGCACTCGAGATATTTGACAGAACGGGAAAGACCAAAACTTATTTTGACCGCCTCACAAGGGAGACGGCAGGTGAATTTGATATCCTTCATCTGACTATTGATATCTATTCGAGAGAGACTCTTTATAAGAGAATAGACAATAGGGTCGATATTATGGTAAAGGAAGGACTTTTCGAAGAGGTTCTTTCATTATATAATAAAGGGCTTCTGCCGCCCGAATCAACGGCGGCGCAGGCGATCGGATATAAGGAGATCATCGAGTGCCTCGAGCGCGGCGAGCCCGAGGATGCCGCAACCGACCGCATCAAGCAGGCATCGCGGAACTTAGCGAAAAGGCAGCTCACTTGGTTTCGCCATATGGAGGGCGCGAGAGCGCTTTACCTCGATACCGAGGACGGTGCGCCGAGAGCCTTTGCCGATATTCTCAACGAAGCGATAGATTATTTTAAAAATAAAGAATAAAAAACTCAGAAAAGAGGACTTAATATGAAAGCTAATGAACTTAAGCAATTACTGAAGGGGGGCGCTCTTTCTAAGTACGCGCATCTCTACCTTGACGTTCAGGGTCAGACTGAAAGATTTATTGCGGCTATCGACTCCTTCGTGGCTCTTTACGGCGAGGATAGAGATATCTCTATATTCTCCGTTCCCGGCAGAAGCGAGATCTCGGGTAACCACACAGACCACAACAGAGGCTGCGTGCTTGCAGGCGCTATCGACCGCGATATCATCGCAGTTGCCGCTAAGAATGACGACGGACTTATCCGTATCAAGAGCGAGGGCTACGATGCTACCGTCATCGATCTTTCAAAGATAGACGATCCCGATAATTTTGAGAACTACACGTCAGACGCGCTTATCGCAGGTCTTGCTAAGAGCTTTGTCAATAATTCTTACGCTATCGGCGGCTACGACGCATACGCTACCACCGAGGTGCTTAAGGGAAGCGGCATATCCTCTTCCGCGGCATTCGAGGTAATGATCGGAAATATCCTTAATTATATGTATAACGACGGCAAGATCTCCAACGTTGATATCGCTAAGTATTCTCAGTGGGCAGAGAACGTTTACTTCGGCAAGCCCTGCGGACTTATGGACCAGATCGCTTGCGCTGTCGGCGGCTTTGTCTTCATCGATTTTGAAGATCCCAAGAGCCCCATCGTTGATCCCATCGACTTCTCTCTTACAGATGCAGGCTACTCGCTTTGCATAGTAAACACAGGCGGAAACCACGCAGACCTCAACGATGACTATGCATCCGTGCCCTACGAGATGAAGGCTGTTGCCCGTGAATTCGGCAAGGAAGGTCTTCGCGGACTTACCGAAAGAGAGCTTGTTGCCAAGATCCCCGCTCTCAGAGAGACTCTTGGAGACAGAGCGATCCTCAGAGCCATCCACTTCATCAGAGAGAATGACAGAGTAGGCGAGATCAGAGCCGCTCTCAAGGCATCGGACGTTGACGCATTCCTCAGCGGAATTCTCGACTCCGGCTCCTCTTCCTTCAAGTATCTCCAGAACGTATTTACAACCATTAACGTCAAGGAGCAGGGCCTTTCTCTCGCTCTCGCTCTCACAGAGGGCTGCCTTGCCGGCAAGGGCTGCGCATGGAGAGTACACGGCGGCGGATTTGCAGGTACTATCCAGGTATTCATCAAGAACGAGCTTGTTCCCAAGTACATAGAGCTTATGGACTCCGTATTCGGCAAGGGCGCTACTATGAACCTCAAGATCAGACCCGTCGGCGCAACTAAGCTTTTCTGATAGATTATTCATTTAATATAATAGGAATAAAAAAGGGATATCAGATCCGACCAAATTCGTCGGACCCGATGTCCCTTTTATTTATTGATATTTATTGCAGTGATGTTCTGTATTCCAGAGCGCTCCTCGAATACTTGATGAAGCGCTCCGTTAGAGTGATGAGAGCCTTGTCGCCCTCACTTCTTGCAAAGGCAAGGTAGCTTGAAATATGGTAGCTGCCCTTTTCTGTGCCGTCAATAAAGTAGGTGACCGTCTCGCACATCTGATAAGCATAGAGGCTTATCTCGATATAAGCGCCGTCTTTATCGGTTTCCACCTTGAAATCTACCTCTCCTTCACCTACCTTGAAGGTATAGCGTGAAGCATCAGCCCCCTCGGGCAGATAGAATACGAAGGAAGGCGCTGCCGTTAGCCTGAAGGTCGCCGCCGAAAGACCCTCGTATGAGCCACCGAGGCTTCCGTCTTCATTTACGGGATTATCTATATCATATCCCTCTCCTATGACGGCGGTTATTTCCTTGACCGCGCCCGTATTCTCGGGTGTGAAATAAAGGACTGCCGCTCTTATATAAGAAAGCATATCGCCCGCAAGCTGCTTTTCGGCGCCGCTTCCCGAGGCATCAATGCTTTTTGCATAATCAAGGATCGAGAAGGAGAATACTCCGCGAGCTTTGGAATCGCCGCGATCAACCGTTGCGATAAGCATGACATCGCGCGCGGCAAGATAGGAATCAAGCTCTATCTTCATAAGATAGTAGGTCTTACCGTCTCCGAGTGTCACCTCGTTTTCCGAAAGCTCGGGCATATCCGTATATTCCTTTCCGTCAAGCTTAAAGCTTTCGGTAAGGTTTTTCGGAACGTAAACGTTCATTATAAGGCAGCTATCGAGAGTAATGCTCATCTTAGGCTGATAAGAGGAGATATCGTCCGATGAAATATCGGATATATAAGCCTCTATTTCGCCTATATAATCGGACATTCTTTCGGTATTCAGAGTCTTATCA
The DNA here is from genome assembly GCA_017462605.1 of Clostridia bacterium. Lineage (GTDB taxonomy): Bacteria > Bacillota > Clostridia > Oscillospirales > CAG-272 > UBA1740. The sequence continues at coordinate 31,372 of JAFTQV010000004.1, forward strand.
ATGGCATAGCTCTTGAATTTAAGGTAATTTGCGTTTGTGAAATAAAGAGCCTTATCTGAGTCGCTCTTTATAGGAAGCTTCTCTATCGCTTCAATAAGCGCACCTCTGTCTATAAGCGAGATAGAGGTCTCGGTGCAGCTAATCTCTGAGATCACGGCGCCTCTATATTCGCTCTCGCCGTCAAACTTATTCGTATTCTTGAAGGTAATACGAAGCTTGGATGCTATAATTCCGTAAAGATCAAAGAGAGTCGCTTCTCCTGTGGAGCTTAGCGCGCGATCGCTGATGATCTTTATCCATTTTCCGCCCGAATATACCTCGATCGAGGTTTTGTCTGAAGCCGTTGTAAGAGCGCCGTCCACAAGATTTGCGCTTCCGATAAGCTCAGATATCTTAAGAGTGTAAAGACGCTTATCTTCGCCGAGGTCAAGCTCTGCCGACCAGCTTTGAGAGCCGACGGAAAGCGAAGTGCCCTCATCACCGTCCGTGAGGCTTCCGGCACTACCCGACGTAACCGTTCCGCTGACGGTAGCAGAGACTCCCGATAACGCGTTCATCTCCTTGCCCTCAAATTTATTTGGAAGATAAGAGAAGCCCGAGCATTCGCTCTCATAGAAGGTGATCCAGCCCGAGCTGCCGTCATTGGGATCGGCTTCAAATCTTATCCTGCTTCCGATGATGCATCCAAGATCAAAGGTAAGCACAAGATCCGCTCTTCCATCTCCGTTGTTTACAACGCAGTCCGAGACGTCCGCTTCATCTATTACCGTTATCCATCTTCCGCTCGAATAGACCTCAACCTTCCAGTTCTTTCCCATCTCAGTGGTATGACGCTTGAAAAGATAGAACTTAAGCTCGGAAAGCGCGTAATTTCTTTCAAGGTCGATCACAGCGCCCGCTTTTTCATTCTGCCGATTTGAAAATCTTCCGTCTTTATCGTTATCCGTATTTATGACACCGTCGGTCAGCTTTGAATAAGCGTAGGTGCTATTGAGAGATGAATATTTTTCTTCGAAAACGCGTCCCTCAAAAAGATTTTCCGAAAGCTGTGCAACCTTATATCCGTCGCACTCACACTCGAAGAAGGTGATAAATCCGCTGTTAAGACATTCTGCGGAAAATCTGATACTTGAACCTACTACACCACCAAGATCAAAGACAAGCCAAAGACCGGAGTTGCCGCTCGCCTTGGAAACGAGATATCCGTTCTCGGTATTCGCAAGAGTCTCGTTTGAGAAGGGTCCGATAACGGAAACTACCTTATCGCCCTGATAGATCTCGATCTTGAAATCCGTACCGATCTGGGCGGTGGTTCTGTTGTAAAGGCAGAACCTTATCTCATTAAGAACGTAAAGTCCTTCGAGATCCACGCTTCCGTCAAAGCTTCCGTGCTGCTTCGAGGAATATCTGCCCGTGTTGGAATCGTACGTGCCGTCGTTAAGCTTGCTGTACGTAAAGTTGCTGTCGTAAGACTCGGCCGCTCCCACAATATCTTTGCCGAGAAGAACGTTCTCTCCGTCCGATGAGCCGATAAGAATGCCCGAAGCATCCATCTCATAATAGGTGACGTAGCCGTTCGCTATACTGCTTGAGCTTAGCCTTATCTTCGAGGCAACGGCGCCGCCCGAATTGAATTCGAGCCAGGATCTTCCGTTACCGTCCGATACTATCACTCCGTTATCCTCAATATCGGATGAACCCGCCGTCACCGTGTTGTATGCGCCGACCGTCACCCACTTGCCGTTTGAAAATGCTTCGATCTTAAGATCCTGACCAACGTGGTCAAGGCTTGTTTTATAGAGGCAGAGTCTTACCTTGTCTATTGAGTAAAGACCGTCAAGATCTATCACGGCATTCACTTTTCCATTCTCTTTCGAGGAATATCTTCCGCCGCCGTTTTTGTCGAATGAGCCGTCCGTAAGATTATCGATAGTATACGATGTGCCGTACTCGCTTGTGCCATTGCCCTTTATTACCTCTTTTCCGAGAAGTATATTTGTCGGGTCGTAATCAAGCGAGGATTCCATTATCTCGGTAATCTCGTAAAGCTCGCTCTCGCTCTTATCATAATATGAGAGCGCCGATACGGCGTATTTGGCACTCTTACTGTATTCCTTTGCCACAAGGAGAGGAAATGCGCTCTCATATATGAGCTTATACTCGCTATTTTCCTCGTTCTTTTCATAGAGCCTGTATGCTGCACTATTAGCGCAGGAGTCAACAATTATTTGCAATTCCCCGGATTTTGCTACGTTAGCGGATACGCCGACAACCTTTGCAGACGTATCTATAGGATTATAGTAGCAAAGAGTTCTTTCACTCTCGCATCCGCTGCCGCTGACGGCGGTAACGGCGAATGTGGTTCTCTCGTTTTCATTATAATAATCGGGGCTGTATACGCACGACGTACCCTCAGTGCTTGCAATAAGAGTATAGGTAGGCGCATTTCCTGCCGCTGCGTAAACATTGTACCACGCGGCACCCTCAATCTCGGTCCAAGAAAGAGTAAAATCTCCGAAGCCCTCACGGGTTAAGGTTATTGCAGAAGGAGCGTTCAGCTTCTCTTCTGCCGCAAATGCAGAAATGATATAGGTCTCGCCCGCCTCGGTATCGAAGGTTATAAGATCGTTTTCCAAGACAGAATAGCTTACCGCTCTTCCCTTTGAGTCATAAAGGTTTGCTCCGGCAGCGGCAGGATAGCGGAAGGACACCTTGCCGCCATTATTTGAAAGGATATTAGCGGTCTTCAGTACTCCGCCTTCCCATGCCGCACTGACCTCAAAGTTACCTCTGGCAACGAGGCCTGTATATGAGCCGAAAGACCAATCCGAGGGGATCGCCGCAAGCGGCTCAATATAGCCCTCATGGCTCTGAAGGAGCATTTCGCCGATACCTGCGGTCGCGCCGAAGCTCGCGTCTATCTGGAATACCTCCCAAAGCCTTGTGAAAAGATTGGGGAAGGTCTCTTCCTCAAGAAGAGTGCTGAGATTTGCTCCGGCATTCTCTCCGTCCTTTGTCCTTGCATATAGCGCCATTTTATGCGCGTATACCCAGCCGCCCGTTTTATTCTGACCTCTGCCCTCAAGGGTGACCTTAGCGGCGTCGATCCAAGCGGGCGTGGTTGCGTTTATAATATTACCGGGATAAAGTCCGACGAGTTGAGATACGTGGCGGTGATTGGGATCGTCTCCGATCGAGCCGTAGTAGTCCTCCTCGCGGAATTCTTTTATCTGACCCGAAAGACCAACGTGTATGGGATCGTATTTATCGACCTGCTCCATGACCGTCTTAAGTATCGAATACTCATCGGTTGAAAGAAGCTCTTCATTTGAAAGATCTATACCGAGAGCTTTCGCCGCCCTGAGCGCGTTATAATTATTAAGATATGCAAATGTCTGCGCATAGGTAGTTCCCACCGTGTAATACCAGTCTCCGTTAACGTGGACCTCGGGAGAATCACAGTAGGAAACGAGATAGTGCCCGTCCTCGTCTATCTCAACGCACTTGGTGATAAATCTCGCAGCATCGCTGAGAACCTTGTAAACCTCTTTAAGCACAGCCTCGTCGCCTGTGAATTCATACCAATCCCAGTAAAGCTGAGTCGTGAAGCCGAGGTTGCCCGCAGAGCGGTCACTCGATATATTGTAAGCATCGTTGCCTGTTCCTATTACCCAACCGTTGCCGCCGTCAAGCCCCGCCTTATCGGAGTGGTACTTCTCTACCACCTTATCCGCATTGAGCTTCGCCTGCTTTCTAAAAGCCTCGTTGAAGTCGGCATACGGTATAAAGGTCTCGGCAAGATTTGAGGTGAATGCCGGCCAATAGTTCATCTGAACGTTGATATTATGCCAGTATCCGCTTCTCCATTCGGGACTCTGATAGGTATTCCAGGTTCCTTGAAGGTTTGCAGGCAAGGATCCCTCTCGCGAGGATGCTATAAGAAGGTATCTTCCGTACTGAAACATAAGAAGCTCAAGATACGTGCTATGATCCTTCGCCTGATATTCTCTTAGAAGAGTATCCGTGGTTTTATCAAGATCCGCTCTGTCGCAGCCGAGGTCAAGGGTCACCCTTCCGAAAAGCTCGTCGTAGTCCTCTATGTGTCGGGACTTAAGTAAAGCATAAGCATCGGCTAAGGAATCGGATGCCGAGATAATCTCTTCAAGCTTCGTCATATACGCGCCGATCTTACCTCTCGTATATTCAAGGTCGGTGCCCATCGTAGGTTTAGAATTAATATCCGATGTGAATATATCCTCGGAAAGCTCGTAGTCCGTGCCGAGAGTCACTACTATATAAGCCGTTGTCGCGCCTGAAACGGCGATCGCGCCGTTGTCATCGGTATAGACGGTCCCGTCCTTATCGGTATACTCATTCTTCGCAACGGTAGCCGACACACTTCCGCCCTCGGTGTATACCCTATACATACCGCAAAAATCACCCCCAAACGACTCAAGGTTGCCCGTAAGCTCGATATAACCGACGCCATTCTCATCGACCGACGAGGTAACGGTACCCGTTTTTCCGCCGCGGTCACCGGCAACGTTCATATAGCTCTGCTTAAAGGGAACTGTGGGGCGAAGGATGAACTCAAGCTTGCCCTCGGTGTCCGCATCAAGCTTTATAACGAGCGCTCTATCCGGATAAGAGGTGAAATGCTCTCTTGTATACTTAACTCCGTCATAGGTATACTCCACTCCCGCGATAGCAGACTTAAGATCAAGATAGCGCTTATAATTTTCGACCTTGGTATGCCCGAAATCTATATAAGTCTCGGAAAAGTTATTGAGTCCGCCCGTACGGTCAACGTCATTTGAGCCGCCGTATCTTCCGTACCAGCTTGCAAGAGTTTTATCCGAGAGCTGAATTCGCTCGGTCTCGGTCCTGCCGAAGATATTTGCGCCGAAATATCCGTTTCCTATCGGAAGCGAATATTGCTCCCATGCAACGTCAGATCCGCTCTGCGACGTTGAAGTAGCCGAATTTTCGGTATTCGTTATCGGAGACGGCTCGTCATACCAAAGCTTAAGCGGAATATTGCTTTCCGATATCAAAACGCTGTTTTCATCTCTTTGCTCCGCGCTCACGGATATCACGGGAGATATGCTCGTAAATACAAGAGCCAGCAGGCATAAAAAGCTTACGATTCTTCTTCTCATACTATTTCCTTCCTTTAATATAATGTTCTTATAAATAAATTGTTCTTATATCTTGATTTTACCACAACACCGTGTTATAATCAATGTATAATTATACATTGCTTCTTGTATAATTTTATTCAGACCGAAGTGAGAGATAACTATGATTAAAGAAAAGCTTCCAAACGATAAGATATACAGATACAAGGTGGACGGCAGATTTACCGATGACCTTCCGGGCGTGACAGCCTACGTTATGCGCGATTACTCGATAGGTATGCATATCCAGGATTTCTTTGAGATCAATATAGTGACGAGAGGATACGGAATGCATTATATAGGAGAGGGCTGCGCGGCGGCAAGCGTTGGCGACGTTTTCATTATACCGCCCCACGTCAGGCACGGATATACGGGTGGCAAGGGCTTTGACGTTTCGCACTTTATCGTGAGCGACGGATTTATCAAGCATAATTTTGATATATTGCAAAGGATCCCGCATTTCTTCACTCTATTCAACGCCGAGCCGCTCATGCGAGCGCAAAGCGAAGACGGAGCCTTGCATCTGAAACTCGAAAATGAGCGTTTTTCTAAGCTTTTGCCTTATCTATACGAAATGTACGCTAACCATAAGGACATGCGGCTTTACTATTGGGATAAAATAAGCGAATGCAGGGAGATAAGCACCTTAGCCATAGCAAAAAATATCGGGCTTGCCCTTTACGTTATAACTCAGCTCTGCGAGGCATACGGCGAATATACCAACAAAGTAAGTAAAGCTACCGAGAGCCGCGACGCCAATTTTATGAATACGATATCTCTTATCCATGAAAAATACAGTGAAAAAATATCGCTTGCCGAGCTTGCGAAAACCGCTCGCCTCTCCCGAAGCGCCTTTATCAAGCGATTCAAGACGATCACCGGCATGACCCCCTCGGATTACATAATAAAGCAAAGGCTCGATGCAGCGGAAAATATGCTCATCAATACCGGTTATTCGGTCGCCGATATAGCCTTCAAATCAGGCTTTTACGATTCCTCTCATTTCTCCCGATCATTCAGTAAAGCTCGCGGAATCTCTCCCTCGGAATACAGGGAGAAGATAAAAAAATGAATTGACATATCCCCAAAGAGCCTTGCGGAGAAAAAATTTCTGAAGTATTGCAAAATCTATTCCCGCGAAAACCCTTGCGGAGAAGAAATTTCTGCAAGACGAAGAAAGCCGAGCGAGAAGGGCGACTGCGTAGTTTCCTACGCCGAGCCCGCCGAGTCGATGGGTTTCTGAAGTATTGCAAAATTTATTCCCGCAAGGAGCCTTGCGGAGAAGAAATTTCTGCAAGACAAGGCGTAAGGGAGTGAACGAAATGAAGCCGTAGTTACCTACGGCGAGTTGAGTGAATCGACCGACAACGAAGTATTGCAAAATTTATTCCCGCAAGGGGAGATGTACAATTTATCGGACACCGCCCCTGCTATAATAGAGATGTAAAAAGCACCAACTCAACTTAATTAGACAAGAAAGGTAATCTGAAAAATGGCAGCAAGAAAAGCAGCATCGGCTTCCGAGAAGCTCCCCGTAAACGACAAAAAATCCGCCCTTGAGACGGTTATGCAAAGAATAGAGCGTGAGTGCGGCAAAGGATCTATTATGAGACTTGGCGAAAATTCCTCACTCAACGTTTCCGCAGTATCCACAGGCTCTCTTTCGCTCGACTTCGCGCTCGGAGTCGGCGGTATTCCCCGCGGAAGGATCACGGAGATCTTTGGCCCTGAATCTTCGGGTAAAACGACTATTGCTCTCCACGTTATCGCAGAGGTTCAGAAGCAGGGCGGAGTTGCCGCGTTCATTGACGCGGAGCATGCTCTTGATCCCATATACGCAAAAAAGCTCGGAGTTGATATCAACGAGCTTCTCGTCTCCCAGCCCGACTGCGGAGAGCAGGCGCTCGGCATCGCTGAGACCCTCGCAAATTCGGGCGCTATCGATATCATAGTTATCGACTCGGTAGCGGCTCTCGTACCCCGCCAGGAGATCGAAGGCGATATGGGCGCATCGCACGTCGGCGTTCAGGCGCGCCTTATGTCTCAGGCTATGAGAAAGCTTATGGGCACTATCGCTAAATCAAATACTATCGTTATCTTCACGAACCAGCTCCGTGAGAAGGTCGGCGTTATGTACGGCAACCCCGAGGTAACCCCCGGCGGACGCGCTCTTAAATTCTACGCATCGGTACGTATAGACGTAAGACGCTCTGAGTCTCTTAAGAACGGCAGCGAGGTCTACGGCTCGCACACCAAGTGCAAGGTCGTCAAGAACAAGGTAGCTCCCCCCTTCAAGGTCGCAGAGTTTGACATTCTTTACGGCTCGGGCATCTCGAAGTCAAGCGAGATCATCGATATGGCGATCCAGCTCGGAATAGTTGAAAAGAGCGGCGCATGGTTCTACTATGACGGCAACAGGCTCGGTCAGGGTAAGGACAACGTAAGAAAGCTTATCGAGGGCGATAGCGAGCTTATGGCAACTCTTGAGACTCTCGTGCGCGATAAGGCAAAGAACCAAGCGTTTGATGCCGACGAGCTTCCCGGCGACGACGATGATTTCGATATCGAGGATTTTGACGAGGAGGAGTAATCTCGCGTGGCAATGAAAGAGGTTTCATACGTCAGATCTCACGGCTCTAAGGCACAGCTCGTCACAGTCGGGATCGCCCTGAGTGACGAAAAATATACTATAAGCGAGGGGACGTACCGAAGGATCGGCTGTCCCCTTTCGGGCGATTATTTAGATGAAGACGATATGCGCGCTATCGCGCGCGAGGACGGTGAAAGGCGCGCGCTCGCAAGAGCCTTGAAGATCCTCTCTTATGCGGATAACAGCGAAAAGCGGCTTTACACTAAGCTCATGGTGGCAGGCTTTGAGCCTGCTTATGCGAAATTTGCCACAGAGGAATGCGTAAGACTCGGATATCTTTGCGAAAAAAGTCAGCTCGAAAGATTTACCGTTCGCCTTGCAGAGGAGCTTTGGGGACCGAAGAAGATCATGGCAAGGCTCATCTCGCGCGGTTACGCTCGGGAGGATATCGGGCAAGCGATCGAAAGGCTTACCGATAGCGGAGCGATCGACTTTCAACAGTCGCGGCGCAAGCTTATCGAAAAAAAGCTCGGCGATAATTTCACCGCCGAGGACAAGCATAAGCTATTCAAAAAATACGGGTATTAAAATATGGTAAAAAGATTTTTAAGCTACTATAAGCCTTATGTCGGCTTATTCATTTTGGATATGATAGCGGCGGTCGTGATCGCCGCCTGCAACCTCGTCTATCCCACGGTAGTCAAGGAGATCATCAATAAATACGTTTTTGAGGACACGCCGACGATGCTTATAATCTCATCGGCGATCCTTCTCGTTATTTATCTTATCAAGGCTGCCTCAACTTACATAGTCAGCTACCACGGTCACGTTATGGGTATAAAGCTTCAGCGCGATATGAGACGAGATCTTTTTAAGAAATATCAGTCGTTGCCTGTCAAGTTTTACGACGATAATAAGACGGGCGATCTTCTGACAAGGCTGGTCAACGATCTTTTCGAGGTCTCCGAGCTTGCGCACCACGGCCCCGAGAACCTTATTCTTGCTGTGCTTATGTTTGTCGGTGCATTTTGTATTCTTATCACTATCGACGTATGGCTTACTCTTATCGTGCTTGCGATAATTCCCTTTATAGTTCTCTTCACGGGTCTTTCGCGAGTTGAGATGAAGACTGCTATGAAGAGCTACCGCCGCCAGACCGCGGTCATCAACTCCACTCTCGAAAATTCTCTTTCGGGCATAAGAGAGACCAAGGCTTATTCAAGAGAGGAATACGAGATCGAGAGATTTTCTAAGGCAAACGGACTTTTCGCCACCCTTCGCGGCAAGGCAATGCACTCTCTCGGCAAGTACGAGACGGTAATGACTTTCATATCCGATCTGCTTTATCTCGTTATAGTTTTCGTTGGCGGTCTTTTCTTCTTTCACGGCAGAATAGACGCGGGCGAATTCGCAGCATTCATACTTTACATCAGCATGTTCTTGACTCCCATTGGCAAGATAACCTTCCTCTTCGAGCAATTCCAAGAGGGTATGACGGGATTTTCGCGCTTCGTTGAGGTGATGGAGACCGAGAACGAGGAAGATCTCGGAACGCTTGAACCCGATACGGTCAAGGGCGATATAAAATTTTCGGGCGTTACCTTCTCCTATACCTCGGATCTTGATAAGACTGTAATCAAGGATCTTGATCTTTCGATCGGAGCAGGCGAAACGCTCGCCCTCGTTGGTCCTTCGGGCGGCGGAAAGACGACCCTTTGCAACCTTATTCCGAGAATGTATAATGTTGACAAGGGTAAGATCACCCTTGACGGCAACGATATTATGGATATCAAGCTTGAAGCGCTGAGGCGACATATCGGCGTTGTCTCTCAGAACGTATTCCTTTTCGACGGCACGATACGTGATAATATTGCCTACGGCAAGGCAGATGCCTCGGATGAGGAGATCGCCGAGGCGGCAAGAAAGGCGAATATCCACGATTATATATCCACCCTTGAGGACGGATATAATACCGAGGTCGGCGAGCGCGGTCTTAAGCTTTCGGGCGGTCAAAGGCAGCGAATAGCGATAGCAAGGCTCTTCTTAAAGAACCCCTCGCTTCTTATCCTCGACGAGGCAACGAGCGCGCTTGACAACGTCACCGAGCTTCAGATACAGAAATCTCTTGAGGAGCTTTCAGTCGGAAGAACTGTAATCGTCGTTGCGCACAGACTCTCTACGGTCCGTAATGCAGACAGGATCGCTGTCATCGATAAGAGCGGCATTATCGAAATGGGAACTCATGACGAGCTTATGAAAATGGAAGGTGAATACCACAAGCTATATACATCAAGCCTTAAGGTAGATACCTCGTCTATCAGCACAGAAGAATAACTATTATTTACAAATAACGCAATCGAGTAGGAAGCTAACCATTAATTGATTAGCTGTCCTCTCACACCACCGTGCGTACCGTTCGGTACACGGCGGTTCAATCATAAATGATGCAGAGACTTGTACGCCTCGGATATGTCATAATATCCTCGGTATGCA
>JAFTQV010000028.1 GCA_017462605.1 Clostridia bacterium
CTACGTGTCATGAATTGCAGTAAACTGCGTGAATTGCCCTACGGGCATGACATTCGTTGCAATTCAATTCATGGAGGAGGCGAAACGCCGACGAGAAATCATGGCGGAGCCAATTCATGATGCGTCAGCATCAATTCATCTATAAAAAATTATAAAAAACGAACAGAGCAAGAATAGAAGGATTTGTTTCCTTTTACTCCTGCTCTTTCTGTCGTTATACGGGTTTGGGCGGAGTTGCTATGCAACTCTTGACCATCTTTGCATTTGACTGGTCAAATGCGATGCTCGCACTTAGCGTAGTTTTCAAATTTTCCGCTAAGAACATCACGCGCACGGTGCATTTTGGCGATCTCTCTTTTACTTTTCGTCAAAATATTCTTGCATTTTTCATTTTGCTATGCTAAAATATATCTGTATAAATATTTTTTCTTTATTTCGGCAAAGGAGCAAAGGCTGATGAGAATAGATCTTGACCACAATAAAATACTGAAGGAGACGATGTCCGAAGGCTTTCGCCTCGGCTTGACCGAGGGGCTTATTCCTCGTCTTTCTGAAATATACGGCACCGCGCTTGACGGAGTTATGATGTATGAGGATCATCTTAAGGATGATTTTAAGAAGGACGATTATTGCTACTATCCTCTGACCCTGGTAGTCGGCGGTATCGCGAAGGCGCTCTGGATCAGGTGGAGCATTCGCGAGGGCTCGAAATTCGAGGGCGGCAATCCTTATAATTATCTCGGCGAGAAGCTGGACTTCGAGATCTCCGAGGATACTCCGATCGCCTTCGCCAATGCAATTTCGGGAAAGCAGATATATGCGGAAGGCTCGGCGAAGATCACCGTCAGCGCCGCGGTCAAGGATTTCACCTTCCTTGCGGGTAAATATTCGCAGACCTTCATAGACGAAATGGCAAGGCAGCTTACCGCTGTGATAGAGAGAGCCTCTGCGGTCAAGGGGCTTGCGGAAAGCTCGATCGAGCTTACCGTTTTCTTCGCGCCCGATACGTATATGGAGCATACCTCGGAAAACGTTACTTATAGGAGACTGCTTATCTCGGCAAAGGGCTCGGGAACGCGCGACCTCTGGATAAAGTGGACCCGCCTTGACTCCGCCTCGGCGTTCACCGTCGCCGATGACGTTACGGGAGATAATATCCGCTTTGAGCTGGGAGAGGACGTCTCGCATAAGATACGCGAGAAGGAGTACCGCTTCCTTGTATACAATAATCCCGAAAAATACCGCATGGCAATGGGCAGAAAAAATATAACCGAATGGCGCGACCTTATCAAAAGAGCCGTCAAAAAAGGAGAGCTTATGAAGATAAACGAGGATTATAAGGACGATAAGCACGTAAGCGAGGTTTCGGACAAGCTATCCGAAATACTCGAAAAAGCAGGGGTAAGCATACCCGAGGTTAAAATTGCGGACGATTTTCAGGATAATACCGCCGAGGTGGATAGAGCGCTCAGGATGGCTATCCTCGGCAGCGGCGCATCAGCCGATCCTGCCGTACCCGCGCCCTCGGCAGAGCCTGCCGAACCGAAAGCGGATGATGATTTTATTATAGACGATCCCGATTTCGATCTTTCCGATACTTCCGAAGACGATAAGCCCGAGGATCCCGACCCTCAGGCAGACGTTATTGAAATAGTGAAGCCGAGCGCCCCCAAAGCTCCTGCCGTGCAGGATATCGCTCCCGAAAAAGCCGAGCCTGCTCCCGTGCCTGCCGATCCTGAGCCGTTTGAGCTTATGGTAGAGATCGAGACTCTTGAGGCAAAGCTCAGAGCCGCCGATGAGAGGACCAAGCTTGCGGCAGAAGAAAAAGAGCTTATCTCCCATAGACTTGACGTTGCTCTCGGCGCAAATGCCGAGCTTACCGCGCGCATTGAGAAGCTCGAGGAAGAGCTTATCTCAAAGGGGGATGCGGCAAATACCGTGATAGAAGAAAATAAGCGCCTCAGAGAAGCGCTTGAAAATCAAAAAGCGGCTTACGACGATGCGATAGCCGCATCCGAAGCGCTTAAGGATAATATTAAGAGCCTCAACCTTCTCGTTGAGAGCGCAAGAGAGGAAGCAAGGCGCAGCGAGGAAAAGCTCCGCGAGCAGATAATGCTCGATCAGAAGGAGCGCGAGCGCGAAAAGCTCCTCTATGCAGAGGCTGCAAGGCTTGCGAGAGAAGAGGCTGAGAGGCTCGAGCGCGAGAGAGCAGATGAAAAGGAACGCGAGAGGGCAGAGAGGGAGAGACTCGAAGCGTCTCTTCGCCTCGAAGAGGAGAAGAGGAGAGCCGAGGCGGATCACAATGCCGAGCTTGAAAGAATAGAAAGAGAGATCAATGCAGAAAAGGCGCGCCGCCGGGATCAGCTCGATAAGGCAAGAGAGATCAGACTCCGCATGGAAGCTGAGGCGAAGCGTACAGTTGATGAAAAATACGGCGTGATCGAAACGCCATCTCCTATCGTTAAGGAAATAAAGCCCGAGCCTGCGCCCATAGCGGCACCCGTGTCGAATTTTGCCCCTGCGGCAAGAGACTTTTCTGCGCCCGTGTCAGCTCCCGCGCCCGAAGCTCACCGCCCCGCGGAGATCGACTTCTCGGTTGAAGAGGATAGCTTTGCTCCGAAGGTCAAGGAAGAGCCGAAGCCCGAGCCTGTCGTTATCCCTAAGGCGCCCGTCTACGTATCAAGGCAGATAAAGCTTCTCTTTATCGACCCCGTTGACGTAAGGATAACCGAAAAGCTCCGCGAGCTTATAGGCGAGGTCATCAAGCGCACAGGCAAAGGCTCCGTATATATCAAAATGAAAGCATCCTTGCAGGATGCAAATACCGTGGTTCTGGACGTTCTCGAGATACCCGAGGACGAGCTGCAGCTCCTCGTTGAGATCATTCAGCATATCGGAAACGCAGGCCTCGGCATATATAAAGGTACCTTGGAATAAAATTCGCACCTCACCCAATGCAGATGCTGAAATATACTCTCTCTCCGTATGCCTTTCTGTCTACCCTTGTTCTTATCCCGAATTCCCCAAGCAGCGAGAGTGAGTATTCAAGCGATCTTTCAAATGAAATTATCCTTTCGGTATGAGATGCCTCTCTGATAGCCTCGCGACCTAAATCGTCAAGAATGGAGTCTACGAGTATCTCGCATCTTGCGACGTTCATTTTACCTCTGCCGCAGGTCTCGATAGCTTCAAGCCTCACCCGTGTATCCTTTATTCGCAGAAGTGTCCTTGCGTGTCTTTCGGAAAGTCCAAGCTCCAGTATCCTTCGTCTTTCCTCATCGGAATAGGCAAGAAGGCGGAGCTTATTCGCGATATAAGGCTGGCTTACCCCAAGCACTCCGGCGAGCTTAGCCTGAGTCATACCGCGCATACCGAGCATTTTTTTGATTGAAGCAGCTTCATCAAACATTTTAACGTCCCCCAAAAAAAAGAAATATTCGGCGCGGTTTTCACCGTGCCGAATTAATTATAGGGTAAATATCGGGAAATAATGCTCGCAATATGTCAAAGCGCGGATATTGCGATAATTAAACGCATAGCTCAAAGCGGTTTTTTGGAGATCTTCGCGAAAGGTCTCGGATATGCTGAGGGAGTTTTGATCTTTTTGTCAATAATAATTAAAGGATGTATAAGCTCCTCGTCGGGGTCGGAGAGTCTTATATCGTCAGTCGCCGAGATCTTACCGCCGAGAGTAGCGATAGCGCGCTTCGCCTCGGATAGCTCGAATTGCGCGTTCTTGCCCTTCATAGCGATAAATTTTCCGCCGACCTTGACCAAGGGAAGGCAAAGCTCGGAAAGCACCCTCATCGCCGCAACGGCTCTCGCTACCGCAACGTCAAAGCTCTCGCGGTATTTCGGATCTATGCCGAGATCCTCGGCTCTGCCGGCGATCGCCGTGAGATTAAGAAGTCCGAGCCTCTTCGCCGCCTCATTGACGTAAGCCACCCTCTTAGCCGTCGAGTCAATACCGATAACGGTGAGGTCGGGGCGGAGTAAGGCGATAGGCAGAGAGGGGAATCCCGCTCCGCAGCCAACGTCTGCTATCCTTGCCCCCTTCGGCAAGATCGCGGCGAGCGCCGCGCAGTCTGCGTAATGGTTGAGTATTATCTTGTTTGGCTCGGTTATCGCAGTCAGATTGTATTTCTCGTTTTCCTCGAGCATAAGCTCGGTAAGAAGAATGAATTTTTCCACGCTCTCGCGCTTAAGCATAGAGGAAAAACCGTTTTGCTTAAATACCGCGTTTATCCTCGATGTAAATTGGCTCTCATCAAATCTCATAAGGCACTCCAGATCAGTTTATATATCAATTTTAGCAGATGCTATTCGGTTTGTCAAGCTTGATAAAAAATTAACGAAAAACGGAAAAAATTGAGAAACTCTATTGACTTAATAATTATATTGTGTTATCATATCTATGTATGTAAAATATATCCTAAAGGAGATTTTTAAAATGGCAGCTTACAACAAGAAAACCATCGAAGACGTAGAAGTAGCCGGCAAGACCGTGCTCGTTCGCTGCGACTTCAACGTTCCTATGAAGGACGGCGTTATTACTTCCGATAAGAGAATCGTCGGCGCGCTTCCTACCATCAAGTATCTTCTTGACGGCGGCGCAAAGGTTATTCTTTGCTCTCACATGGGCAAGCCCCACAGCATTTTCACCGAGGGCTTCGGACTTACCAAGAAGGAAAAGAAGGCTGTTGAGGCTCTCCCCGAGTGCGAAAGAGCAGCAGCAACCAAGGAATATCTTGAAAAGGCAGTTAAGAGCGATAAGAAGAAGCTCACCCTTAAGCCCGTTGCAGTAAGACTCAATGAGCTTCTCGGCGCGGAGAAGGTAACCTTCGCTGAGGATATCGTTGGCGAGGA
>JAFTQV010000029.1 GCA_017462605.1 Clostridia bacterium
AACTCATAACTCATAACTCATAACTCATTACTCGCTCGCCCCCTACGGTATACTATTAAACATTCCTATTGCGCTCCGCCTGCGAATAGCTCGATCGCAGTCTCGATAAAGGTATTTGCAGCGTTGGATAATTCGTATCCTTTTTGCTTGATCATATATAGAGTCCTTTTTGCGTATGGGCTGTTAATTGCGAAGAAAAGTAAATCATTATTGTCAAATGCCCTGTTTTTCAAGTGGAAATCGGTGGTCATCACCGCGCCTATGCCTACTCTCATAAGTCGGTTATGCATATCTACCTGGCGCGCGTTTTCAACGTAGTAATTCGCTCTTTTATACTCTCCTAAAATGAGCTTCATTCTGCGGCGGGTATCCGAATACGCCGAGTATTCAAGGAAGCGGATATCGCGGAAGACCGAGGCATCAGAGATCAGCTCGTCTTCGCTTACTTCGCCGTTTATAATTCTCTCTCGGGGCAGGGCGAGGCGCTTTATTTTATCAGCGCCGTCCAGGTCGCGCCTCATTGCGATGATAAGCCTTTCCGTAAGAATAGGTATAACGTCATGCTCTTTTTGATCAAAGTCATAATTCAGCATCATGTCAAGCTCGTGCCGCTTAAGCTTTTCGCTGAGGTTTGTCAGATGACCTATGCTTCCCATATCGAGCCTGACCTTGACTTCGGGGCGCTTCTTTGAGAATTCCTTCGATATCTCGGCGAGAATAGAATAGCCGCTGTATGCGTATGCGCCAACTGAGACCTCGCGCTGACCCTCTTCCGATAGCATTCGTATTTTTCTTTTCATCTCGTTTTCGCTTTTTTGCTTCTCATCGAGGTATTCAATATATATTTTGCCCTTCGGGGTAAGGGAGATCGGCAGAACGCTCCTATCAAATATCTCAAAGCCCAAGCTCTTCTCATGCCTTCCGATAGCCGCGCTCAATGCAGGCTGAGAGATGAAAAGCTCGCTCGCCGCAAGTGAAAAGCTCCTGTTTATATAGACTGATATGACGTATTTTTCGATCTCTACCATAGCGCTCCTTTTAGATATAATATAAATCTTATATCTATTATCATAATATTGATATTTGATTATAACACAAAATTATGATATAATCAATACGTAAAATGAATTTTTGTATTTAAGGAGAATATTGCTGTGAAAAGAAAAGTCGTTGTGATAACTCTTATTGCTTTGCTTTTGCTTTCCTTATCGGTGACGCTCATATTTGCGGCGGACGATACGGTGGCTTCGGCGAGCTTTACGCCCGGCTGCTCGGAGAAGAACTATACTATTCCCGAGGGATACGCCGATGCCGAGATAATCGTATTTAATAAGGACGGCACGGTCTATAATACGAGCACATCTCTTATTGATAAAAACAATAGCTCCCCAAAATCCGCATTGCAGCTTGCAAGGGGACTTGTTGCAAGCGTGGAGAATGCCGAGGCGCCCGGCGTTGTCACGATACTTCTCAGAAAGAATATTACGGTATCGAACAAGTTTGACAACGAGGGTCAGGTGCTTGGAGATATTGTCTTTGACTTGAACGGATACACCGTTACCGCTGAGACTACTATGATGAATGCGCAGGCGAAGATCTGCGATAGCTCGGTCAGGGATTCCTCATTCACCTGGAAGAACGGAACGATCGAGGTAGGCGATAGCGGTCTTTGGTGCGTCGGAGCATACGGAGCGACGTACGTATCGGATAAGAATAGCTACAAAACGATGAATTACATATTCGATAACGTTAAGCTTTCGCTCACCGAGGGCAATACCGCGCCTTCGCTTATCGGCAGCTATATGGATAACACTAACGTCGGAAGAGTTGATAAGGCTGATATAGACGATCCATTGAAAAATTCCAACGCGCACTTGCAGTATATGGGACTCAACGTTAAATTCCTTGAAAACTGCGTTATTGATCTCTCGAATGCCTCGGAAGACTTTACGCTTTTCAATGCGTGCGATCCCTTGATAACGGACACAAGATACAGCACCTCGTACTCCGTTACCGATTCGGAAACGGGCGAGAAGGTGACGGTCGAGGCATACCGCTACAATACTAATTCCATAACCACCGTGACGGTCGAGGGCGGTAGGATAATCGCGCCGAAGGTAAAAACGGCGTGGTCTGCCGTCAATTCGGAGAACGGCTCCTTCGTGCATTTTGAGAAGGGAGCTTCAAGCGGAAAGTATACAGTTTTCTCGGCTTCTGAGAGCTCGGTATTCGATGATAGCTCTGTTTTTGCATCCGAATCGGGTCTGCTTTGCGCTATGATGTTCGGCAAAGGAGAATACACTCTTTTTCCGATGTCCTTCGTTGATAATGCGAGCGTTGTTCCGAAAAGCTCGATAACTCTTGACTCCAATCTGATACTCAACGTTTATATTCCCAATAAATCTTACTTAAATAAAATAGAAATAGACGGTAAAACGTATACCGATTTTTCTGCTCTTACAGTAAAGACTGTTGACGGTGAGGAGCATTTCTTCTTCTCATTCCCCTTCTCATCGAACGAGGCGGCAAGAGCAGTGCCCCTTTCGGTTACTGTATCGGGAGAGGGACTCTCCGCAAAGAGAAATTTTGATCTTAGCATTCCTTCATATGCGGCATTGCTTATGGAAAGCGGAAAGGCAAGCGCAAACGAGAAGGTCCTCGTTGCGGATATACTTTCTTACATCAAGGCTGCATACGCCTATTTTGACTCCGAGGACAGCGAAGCTATCGCTGCCATAGACGGCGTGCTTGATCCCGATCACGAAAAGATGAGCCCCGTCAAGATAGAGGGAAGCACTGATGCTCCGAGCGAGGGATTGACGGACGTCAGATTTATATTAGCCGCAACACCCGCGCTTCGCTTCTATATCGAGGATGAGGCTGATGAGTCGCTTTACACCTTCAAGTCGGGCAATATCACCCTTCCGATCAAGAGCGGAAGAGATACGGACGGCAGATACCTCGAGGTAGACGTCTACGCCTACGCCCTTGCTGATCAGATAGATTATTTCCTTGGCGGCGAGAATAAGGGCAGCTATCATATAAACAGCTATTATAATTTTATTACGAACGCTCCCGAGTACAAGGATGACTCAGAGCTTTGCGAGCTTCTCCTTCGCTTCTGGAAGTATTGCCAGTCGGCAAGAGCATACCGCGGAGAAAAGCTCGGCATCGAAGCTTATGCGCATGAGCATTCGTATTACGAGAGGAGCTTCGAAATGAGCGCAAATAACCCCGAATATTCCGAAAAGATATGTGCCTGCGGAGAGAGTGAAAAGACTCTCGGTACGGGTCTCGATATGGGAGATAAGCCCATAAAGGTTCTTTTCCTTGGAAATAGCTACACGAGCTACAATGATCTTAAGAATATTTTTGCGGCGATCGCGGACTCTATGGGAATTTCCGTTGAGGTATCGAGCGTCACTAAGGGCGGCTGGCAGCTCTACAAGTATCAGAACCCTGCCGATAGCGGCGGCGAGCTTTTCTATGATGCGATCGAGGCTGATGACTACGACTACGTTTTCCTTCAAGACAGAAGCACTCAGACGATTGATGAGCTTGAAAAGTTCTATGAAGGAGTAAGACTCTGCGGAAAAATAGCCGAGAATGACGGCGCAAAGGTCATTCTTTACCAGACCTGGGGAAGAAAAGAGGGGCACGCCGTTCTTGACGAGAGCGGATACACTCCCGAAACCATGGCGTACCGGGTAGCGGCTTCGTATGAAGCGATAGCCAAGGAGACGGGATATACCAATTCTCCCGCAGGCTCCGCCTTCCTTGACGTTTACAAAAATCACCCTGAGATCGACGTATATAATGCGGACCTCAGCCATCCCTCGCCTATCGGAAGCTATCTTGCGGCTCTTTGCCACTACGCAACGCTCTTCGGCAGAAGCCCCATAGGAGTTAAGTATACCGCAGGTATAGAGGATGAAAGCGTTGTTGCCGTTCTTCAGAAGGCGGCTTATGATGCGGTGTTCGGCGAGTCTATCGTGCCCGATGAATTCAAGACCTCGTCTGAGGGAATAGGCGTGAAGCAATCGAGCGCAAATCTTTCCGCGATCCCCGAGGGCGCAGAGCTTATCTCGGTAGGCATTACGGGAGACCGCGAAATCGCGTCATCGTCGGTGACCAAGGCGAAGGATGAGACTCTCACCGAGGACGAAATGAAGGATCTTGCGGATATCTCGTACGGAGTATCGATAATAGGCGCGAAGAATATGATCAACGCGGCATCCGCCGCGGCAGACGGCGCTTGGAAGGGCACGAGACTTTCCTTTGATTTCACGGGCGAGCATTACGACGTAACGGGCTTTGTCAACGACGGAGAAAGCGCTGTTGCGCTCATCACCTATAACTTCGGCAAGGTGGTCAATCTCAAGGCGCTCGGATATATGTCCGGCGACCTCAATGGTTTCCCCCAGGCGCAGGACGTATATATTTCTAATGACGGTATCTCTTGGGCGGCAGTAACCTCGGCTTCTTACGATAGGACTGCGGGCGAGGAGATCGCAAGCATCACGGATCTTCCTCTTGACTCTTCCTCGAATACCCCGGGCGTTTGCGCGGTGTTCGATATGAATTCCGAGAGCGGCGGCGTATACGCTAAGTACGTAAGGATCGCTATCCTCAAGGGCGTTCAGATAAGCAATAAGAAGTATGACGTCAATACGCTCGAGCTTGCATTCTGGGGCAGCGATCACAACGTTAATCTTTCGGACATCCCCGAGGGCTCGGAGCTTATCTCTGTGGGCATGACCGCTTCAGCTGAGTATAGCGCAACAGGACTTTCCGATGCTCAGAAGAGCGACCTCAAGGATATGACAAAGTACGACTTTACCGCGATCGGCTTTGAGACTGCGGAAAGAAGCATATCGGGCGCGTGCAACGGCTCGTGGTCTGATAAAAAGAGACTTTCCGTCACCTTTGACGAGAATAAATACGATATAGAAGGCAATATAGCCGAGGACGGAGCGTATGAGGCTCTCCTTACATATAATTTTGGCGAAAAGGTCACGCTTGACGCGATCGGTTATATGTCAGGAAATCTTGGCGGAATTGCTCAGGCGCATGACGTTTATATTTCAAATGACGGCGTAAATTGGATCAAGGTAGGAACCGCCTGCCAGAACAGAGCCGGCGGAGACACCGTAAAGGACGTTACCAATAAGCCTCTTGACTCTTCGGGCGCAGCGGCGAGCGCGTGCGCTATGTTCGATATGGGCGGAGTCACCGCTCAGTACGTTCGCGTAGGAGTTATAACCGGATTGACGGTGACGTCCGATTACGACATCAATACCTATGAGATCGCCGTTTACGGCAAGAAAAATTAACTCTTTATTTACCTCTTTCGGTTGACAAGCCGATCAATAAAGGGTATAATAATAGCCGGAGAGTTTATTATTCTCCGGCTAAACTTTTTTTCGAGGTAAAAAAATGTCCGATTACGAAAGATACGGCGATTATAACGAAATAGAAGAGGATAATCCGAGGTCTAAAAGCCCCGTGATGCTCATACTTAAGATACTGACTGCGGTGATCTGCATAGGCGTCGTTGGCTTTCTCGCCTTCAGACTCTTTCTTTTTAATACCTATCCCGATTCCGTCAAGGAGCTTTACGTCAATGAAGAGCTGAAGCTTCATTATGAAGAGAAGGGCGGCGATATCACCGTCAAGACTCAAAATCTTCGCTATCCCTACGACGATGAGGACGAGGGCAATTTCTTCTGCGACTACCTCTACGTTTGCGAGGAAGCAGGGCAGATACAGATCACGGTAAGATACAATACCTCGACCGTTGTCAAGCTTGAAGAAAAATACGGCATCGATCTTGATGAGAACGATCCCGATATCTTCACCTACCGCCTTTACGCGAGCTTTGGCGAGG
This sequence comes from Clostridia bacterium, assembly GCA_017462605.1. Lineage (GTDB taxonomy): Bacteria > Bacillota > Clostridia > Oscillospirales > CAG-272 > UBA1740. Next base: position 5,888 of record JAFTQV010000029.1, read on the forward strand.
ATGACGTTAAGATCTACGATATCCTTTCAGATAAGATAAACGCCTCTCAGGTTATGTACAGATATTCGAAGCTCGTTTTTGACGGTGTTGACGTCTCGACCGCCGAGGGAGAAGGACCTTACTGGATAAGGCTCGAGATCTTTGCGAACGGAATAGAGCTTGAAGAGCCCTTTATGATACCGATCTATGAGAACAATGAGGATAATTCCGCATTCTCCGAGGTGACCGTAAAGGAGAGTGATTTTAAATAATGGAAGAAAAGATCATAGAGTTTACCTTCCGCCCGAAGACAGAGCCTAAGAAAATTATGCCTACTCTTGTGGCGCTGATCATAGTAAGCGCGTTTTTGGTCGTCCTCTCGGTGACAGCACCCCTTTACCGCGGACTTATAAGCCTCGCCGCCGTCATAGGTATAACTATCTCTCTTTACCTTTTTATAAGATATTCGGCGGGAGATTACGTTTATGCAGTCGGCTTTGACGGAGAGGGGCAGGCGGTATTCACAGTTGTCAGAACGGTGGGGAAGAGGGCATCGACAATGTGCTGCCTTCACCTTACCAATTTCAGATATATAAAGAAAATGACGAGGGAAGAGCTTCGCCAATACAAAGCTGATAAGGATATAAAAAAATACAACTTCTGCCCGAACTTCTCACCCGATACGGTATGGCTTATCCGAAGTGAGGATAGATCGGATAAGAATGAGATACTCGTTGAGATAACGGATGAAGTGATGAATAGACTTCTTGAGTATTCGAGAATAGCAAAAGAGACCGAGCCTTTGGAATAAATAGGATATATGACTATAATTATTGTCAAAATATGTCTATTTTTGTAAGTTTTCAGCCTTTAAACTATAATTAATACAAGGGATTTAATACTAAAAAAGAGGACGTTTCGGCATGTAAACCGACCTGTCCTCTCTTTATATTTGCGGCAAGCTTGTATGAATTACCCTTCGGGCAAGGCTCGCTCTACTCGCAATGAAATGCCCTTCGGGCAAGGCTCGCTGCGCTCACAATGAAATGCCCTTCGGGCATGAAATGTTTGCTTTGCAAAACATGAAATGATGTCTTTCAGACGCCATGAAATGTCACCTTCGGTGACGTGATATAAAAGCCTTCCCCAGCGGGTAGCGAAGCGGCGCGAGTTGCCTTCCCCAGCGGGGGAAGGGGGACCATCGAAGATGGTGGATGAGGTGCCAGACCCCGAGCGTGACCGAGCCGCAGCGAGACAGGTGGCACACGAAGTGTGACGGATGAGGTGTTAACTTTGATTGTAGCCAGTACTTTGTCTGTAAACAAAGCCAACTACTCATCCACCGCAAGCGGTCCCCCTTCCCTCACAAGGGAAGGCTTATTAAGGCTCTCCCCGGCAAAGGTGAGCA
>JAFTQV010000030.1 GCA_017462605.1 Clostridia bacterium
ATTTCTTCCTTTTAATGCTCTTTTTGTATCGCCGTTTCCTCACTCGCCGTATTTTTATACGGCTATCGTTCGTCATCCGACGATTTCTGCTCTAAATTAAGCAAGCCCCAAAGGTGTTTCGCACTAAGAATTCAGATTTTTGCTTATTTTTGTGCGAATGCCTTTATCTATCTGAATTCTTAATGACTCAGCACCTTGTTATTATTTTGTATGACGCATACGTCCGATAATTTCATCCTGAAGCTCGGGAGTGAGATGAACAAATCTTGCCGAATAACCGCCTACGCGAACAACGAGATGCTCGTATTTTTCGGGATTATTCTTTGCATCTATAAGCTCCTCAACGGGAGTCGTATTACCTTGGAATATCTGACCGCCCTTTTCCATAAATGTCATAAGCACGGCTTTAAGTATATCCTCGGTAACAAAGGAAGGATCGAAGTCCCACATCGTTGACGCACCGCCGGAAAACTTATCAAAGCGAAGCTTTCCGCAAGAATTAATAGCTGCGGTGAGTCCGCACTTCATCGAGCCTGAATAAGGCGTAACACCGTGAGCCACGAACTGATGAGCGACTCTTCCGTCTGCGGTAGCGCCGAGTATCTTAGCGGCAATGGGTGAGAAGGTGAACGTGAGTATTACGGGCTTTCCTCTTCCGCCAAATCTGGTGCGGTAGTTAAGAAGCGCATCTGAAAAATCGCTCATAAGACGAACCGCAAGCTCATCGACCTCATCGTTATCCATACCGTACTTAGGATAATTCTTAAGGCTCGCCTGAAGAGCTTCGTAACCTACGAAATTAGCTTTCAGCGCGGCAACAAGCTCCTCAGCGGTACAAATTTTATCTTCAAATACCGCTTTTTTAATTGCGAAAAGACCGTCTGCAACGTTGGGCATACCGAGCTGAGATGAGCCGTAATCGTGATATTTTGCTCCTCCGCCGTGCATATTTCTTCCGCGCTCAAGGCAATTATCAAGCATACTTGACAAAAGATATGAGGGGCGGTTTCTTTCCGAAAGCTCACTGTATATATCCTGCTCTCTCATATAAGCCCGGGTTATCCTCGTTGACTCCTTGACGAAATCACGGTAGAAGTCATCGAAATTATTATAGCTTACAAGACCGCCGAATCTGTAAAGTGAATACTGCTTACCGCTTACAAGGCATACACCGTCTGTTATCATAAGCTCAAGCATCTTAGGAGTGTTCTGCCAGCCAACCCAAAGAAAATCCGAGCTCATTCCCTGCATTCCGATCTCCATGCAGCCGCCGCAATCATATTCTATCGCGTCTCTGTATTCAACGCCGTTCTTCACAAGCGCATCTATTACAGTTGGATCATAAAGGATCTGAGAGCGGTTATTTCCCGACATCATAAATTTAGCGGATATCGAGAGAAGCTCTTCGGGGGGATTTTCCGGAAGTCTGATATATACCGAAGGGTGAGTGATATTCAGATCCATTATTGATTCTATCATTATGTACGTCAATGGATTTACCGCAGACTCTCCGTTTGAATGAGTACCGCCGACAACGATAGCCTCAACCCAAGTGTCCTTATTATGAATTCTCTCGTCAATACGTAAGAAAAGCTCATCGATAAGCTCCTTTGCGGATTCGAGAGTCTCCTTACCATTCTTAATATCACGGTCAAGATAAGGCCAGAGATAATAATCAAGTCTACCGGGGCCATTGCCTCCGTAGCCATTCTCCCTCATAACGACAAGGTGCTGCATAAAGAACGCCTGAACCGCCTCGCGGAAGCTCTCAGCAGGCTTTCTCGGAACTTTTTTCATTATTTCAACAAGCTCGGTATTGCCAAGCTTTTCATACTCCGATATATGCTTATCATTGAATTCAAGAAGCGCATCGAGCATTATAATGACTCCGGTATAAAACTCCTCTGCTTCCTTATCCTTAGCCGCGGAAAGCGCCTCTTCAAACTTTTTGCGGAAGCCCTCAACGCCGTATCTTAAGATCTTATCATAAAACCAGCAGATGTGACCGGGTGTATTCTGTGTTATAAGCTGACACTCAAGCATATCAGCTCCGTCCTCAAATTCCTCAAGGAAGCGACGGTGGGCCTCACTCCTTGAATCAAGCTCGGGACACTCCTCTATCACAGGAAGCTCGCGGTCATAGTATATTCTGCCTCCGATCCTATCGCCTTCATAAGCATGTATCGGCTGATTTACAATCGCAAAAGCCATTGCGCGAGCAAGCTTTTCTGCGTGAGGCAGATCCTTATACTCGCCGAGGGCAGCGGCATTGTAGTCTCTCTTGAAATGAGGACGGATAGCGGGAACCTTGCCCCTTACCTTAGCGATCTCTTGCATTTTTGCTATTCTTTCAGTAATCATAGGAAAACTCCTTTTACTAAAATATTTATTTTATGTATCTATCTTGATTTTATCATAATTAGATGGTATAATCTATGTATATTCATACTTTTATTTTTGTAAATTTGTCTTTTGGGAGGAAATATGCTACCGGATCATTACGAATATTATTATAAGCAAAATGATATTTTCGGCTCAGAGCTTGACAATATTCACGCATTTGTTATGCACAACTACAGAATAGGAATGCACGTTCAGGAATTTCCCGAGATCAACATAATTATAAATGGATGTGGAAGGCATTATATAGAGGAAAACTGCATAGAAGTCGGTATCGGGGATATATTTATAATTCCGCCAAACGTACGTCACGGTTACCTCGGAGAGAAAGGGTTCGACGTATTCCATATCCTGATCCATCAGCGGTTTATCGATAAGCACTCTGCTGACTTTCATGCCCTTGACTCTTACTATGATCTTTTCAGAGCAGAGCCTATAATGCGCGCAAAAACAAAGATGCCCTTACATTTACGCCTATCCGATGAAACATTCGCAAGGGTACGCGCTCTTCTTTCTCAGATGGAAGAATATCCCGATAATACTCTTGCATCAGACTGCATTGCGAGAAGCGGACTTACAATGGTGCTTATACCAATGCTTTGCAAGGCTTACAGCGAGATAGAAAATAGACCGGAAGATAATAAAAAAATGCTTCATGCAGACGAATGCTTTATGAAAGCGATATCAAAAATACACGAATCATACAAAGAAAATCTGACCGTTGAAGACCTTGCTAAGATCGCAAATCTATCAAGAAGCGCTTTTGTCAAGAGATTTACAGAGATCTGTAAGCTTCCTCCTTCAGACTATCTTACCAATAAAAGACTCGAGGCTGCGGAGAATCTACTTATCAACACCTCTCTAAGCATAACGGATATTGCATACGAAACCGGCTTTTACGATGCCTCACATCTCAATAAAGCTTTTAAAGCAAAATGTAATTTATCTCCAAGCGCTTTTCGTAAGCTTAATGCCTCAAAATAGCGATTTAAACGTTTATATAATAAAAGGAAAGAAAAAAGCTTGCCCCGGGTGAAGGGCAAGCTATATTTCTCTTTGGCGAGATTACGCCATCTTGTTAAGCTTAAGGGTGAGCTCTGACTTCTTGTGAGCAGCGTTATTCTTATGAAGAAGGTGACGAACTACTGCCTGGTCGATCTTCTTGATAACAACAGGATAAAGCTCGGTCGCTACATTCTTATCGCCGGCTGCAACTGCTGCATTGAACTTCTTGATGAAGGTCTTGAGCTGGCTCTTAGCCATCTGGTTGCGAAGTGCCTTTGAACGGTTTACGAGAATACGCTTCTTAGCGGACTTGATATTAGCCATTTTTGTCTCCTTTTATTTTTAAGCGCGGTTGCCACAGCTTCATTCTCGGCAGCTGAGAGGGTCCACCAAAAAATCCATTGCGACCAAACCACATTTTTACACCCAATAATTATACATCATTAGTTCTTAAAAATCAATACCTTTTTCAAAAAAAATTTAAGTTTTTTTGGAAAGATTTATATATTTTATTTTTTTATTCAAAACTATTGACAAAGAGAAAGCTATATGATATACTTGTAAAGCAAATCGCTTTACAGCGTCATATTTCGTCGGAGGATATCCATATTATGTTTGAGAAAAATATGCTTATGGCTTATTTACTTGACCTTTACGGTGACGTTCTCGACGAGCATTCAAGAGACGTGATGAAGGCGTATTACGAGGACGATCTCTCTCTTTCTGAAATTGCCGAGGGTGAGAAAATATCCCGTCAGGGAGTTCGCCATATCATAAAAAAATGTGAAGAAGAGCTGGAATTTCTTGAGTCTAAGCTTCATCTTTCTCAGCATTATATGAGGCTTGAGCAGCTGGCTGCGAGGCTTCGGGAGATAGCTCATACCGAAGCGTGCGGCGCGCTTCACTCCTCTATTCGCGATGAGATCGTTGGCATTGCTGCCGAAATGCAAAGAAAAGAATAAGAAGACGGAGGTAAGTATGTTCGGTGGTCTTACGGAAAAATTAGCTAACGCCTTCAAAAAGTTCAGAAGTAAGGGCAAGCTCACCGCAGCCGACGTTAAGGAAGGCATGCGCGAGGTCAAGCTTGCATTGCTTGAGGCTGACGTTAATTTTAAAGTAGTTAAGGAATTTATTAAAGCTGTTACGGACAGGGCGGTAGGATCCGAGGTCCTTGAAAGCCTTTTACCCCATCAGCAGATAGTTAAAATAGTCAATGAAGAGCTTATCAATCTCATGGGCGGTGAAACACCCAAGATAAATATCAGTCCTAAGCCTCCAACGGTCATTATGATGGTTGGTCTTCAGGGCGCGGGTAAAACCACTCACGCAGGTAAGATAGCCAATATGTATAAGCAGAAGGGCAAAAGACCTCTTCTCGTCGCCTGCGACGTATACAGACCTGCTGCGGTAGATCAGCTTAAGATCGTTGGAGAGAGCGTTGGCATTCCCGTTTTCACTATGGGAACTAAGATCTCCCCTGTTGAAATAGCAAAAGCAGGCGTTGAGCATGCTAAGAAGAACGGCAACGATATGGTTCTTATAGATACCGCAGGCCGACTTCACATAGACGAAGAGCTTATGGGCGAGCTTGTCAAGATCAAGAGCAACGTTATGCCAAGCGAGATCCTCCTCGTTGTTGATGCTATGACCGGTCAGGATGCGGTCAACGTTGCAAAATCCTTCAATGATCTACTCGATATCACAGGCGTTGTCCTCACTAAGGTGGACGGTGATACGAGAGGCGGCGCAGCTCTTTCGGTCAAGTATATCACAGGAAAGCCTATCAAGTTCATCGGTACAGGCGAAAAGATGGATGCTATCGAGCTTTTCCATCCCGACCGTATGGCATCGAGAATACTCGGTATGGGTGATATTCTCTCCCTTATTGAAAAGGCTGAGGCCGCTTTTGATGAAAAGAACGCCAAAGAGCTTGAAAAAAAGATGCGTGAGCAGACCTTCACTCTTGACGATTTCCTCGAGCAGATGAGAAGTCTTAAAAAGATGGGTAATCTTGAGCAAATACTCGGTATGATGCCCGGAATGAAGCCTCAGGCTATAAAGGACGCGAAGATCGACGAAAATCAAATGAGTCATATAGAAGCTATAATTCTTTCAATGACTAAGCAAGAAAGAAATCGCCCCGATATCATAAACGGATCACGCAGAAAGCGAATTGCAGACGGATCGGGCACTTCCGTTGAGGAAGTAAATAAGCTGCTTAAGCAGTTTGACCAGATGAAGAAGATGATGAAGCAGATGACGAGCGGCGCATTCGGTAAGCGTCGTGGCTTCAAGCTTCCCTTTTAAAATGATTATTTAAAAAATAAAAAAATATATTTTCTTATTGGAGGAAAAAAACAATGGCAGTAAAAATCAGACTTAAGAGACTTGGCGCAAAGAAGACCCCCTTCTACCGCGTAGTTGTAGCAGACGAGAGATCTCCCCGTGACGGTAAGTTCATCGAGGAAATCGGTTACTACAATCCTCTCACCGATCCCGCAGACATAAAGATCGATGCTGAGAAGGCAGCTAAGTGGCTTGCAAACGGAGCTCAGCCTACCGATACCGTCAGAGCGCTTCTCAAGAAGACCGAAATCATTAAGTAATTAGTATTGCGGAAGGAACGTTTCGTTTACGAAGCTGGGATTAATAATGGATCTTAAGAAGATACTCACCGATATTGCTCGCGCAATCGTGGATTCTCCCGATGAGGTCAACGTTATAGAAAACGTTGACGGTGATAACGTTGAGCTTACGCTCATCGTTGCAGAGGACGATACCGGTATGGTTATCGGCCGTCACGGTAAGATTGCTAAGGCAATACGCCAGGTTATGAAGGCTGCTGCTACAAGCTGCGGTAAGCACGTAACCGTTGAAATCAAATAAACAGCTGTCCGAGCTTATTATGCTCGGACACTTTTTATTATTTATTATTACTAAAATAACTTTTACTTTTTTAACATATATGACAAGTGATTTTTCTTTTTCCTCACTTTTTTAACTTATTTACAGATAATGGAGAAAAATATGAAAAAATATATTATGTCGCTTGACCAAGGTACGACAAGCTCGAGATGTATACTTTTCGAAAAAGACGGTACCATAGTCAGCATGGTCCAGCGCGAATTTCCTCAGATATTTAAAAATGAGAGCTGGGTCGAGCATGATCCCATGACGATATGGTCAACTCAGATTGCTACCGCGACCGAAGCGCTGCTCAAAATAAACGCATCGTGAGATGAGGTTTACGGAATTGGAATAACAAACCAGAGAGAGACTACCGTTGTGTGGGATAAGGCAACGGGAGAACCGATATACAACGCAATAGTGTGGCAATGCAGAAGAACTGCCGATTACTGCGAGGACCTGATAAAGAATGGATACGGTAAGATGATCAAGGATAAGACCGGACTGCTCGTAGACCCATACTTTTCAGCTACAAAGATAAAATGGATACTCGACAACGTACCCGCGGGAAAAGAGCGCGCCGAGCGAGGAGAGCTTGCCTTCGGCACAATAGATACGTGGCTTATATGGAAGCTTACGGGCGGAAAGGTGCACGCGACCGATTACAGTAACGCCTCAAGGACGATGATCTACAATATCAAAGAGCTAAAGTGGGACGAGGAGCTTTGCTCCTTATTTGGAATACCGACCTCTATGCTTCCCGATGTACTCCCCTCCTCATCTCTTTTTGGATATACTGACGTCAGCATTCTTGGAGCAAGGGTTGCGATCGGCGGAGTTGCAGGTGACCAGCAGGCAGCTCTTTTCGGTCAGTGTTGCTTTTCCGAGGGCGATGTAAAAAACACTTACGGTACGGGCGCTTTCCTGCTTATGAATACGGGAAAAGAGCCAAAGATCACCGATGACGGAATTCTTACTACTATCGCGTGGGGACTTGACGGAGAGGTCACCTATGCTCTTGAAGGCTCGGTATTCACGTGCGGAGCTGCTATTCAGTGGCTTCGCGATGGAATGAAGCTTATAGAATCCGCTCAGGATAGCGAATATTACGCAAAAAAGGTCAAGGATTCGGGCGGTGTTATGGTAGTTCCCGCCTTTTCGGGTCTTGGCGCTCCCTGGTGGGATCCCTACGCAAGAGGAACGATAATTGGAATAACAAGGGCTACGACCAAATATCATATCATCAGAGCTACGCTTGAATCGATGGCTTATCAGACAGCAGACGTTATAGATCTTATGGAAAGAGCCGCCGGCATAAAGCTTTCGAGACTCAAGGTCGACGGCGGAGCTTCTGCAAACGGTCTTCTTATGGAATTCCAATCCGATATACTCGGCGCCGATATCGAACGGCCCGTTTGCGTTGAAACTACCGCTCTTGGAGTGGCTTATCTTGCGGGATTATCCCTCGGAGTGTACTCTTCAAAGGAAGAAATACTGAAGACCTGCATGGGCGGAACTGTTTTTAAACCCTCAATGTCAGAAGACGAGAGGACGGAAAAAATGAAAAAATGGCGAAGAGCCGTTGAAAGATCTCTTCGCTGGACAGAATAATATAAAAACGGACAGGGATCACACGACCCTGTCCGTTTTAAAACCGCAATGATTATACGATAAGCTCAAAACCAAACTGGCCAAGAGTATCGTTGATCATCTCCATTGTCTCCTCGGGTAAAAATCCGCCAAGAACGAGGACAACTGCAGCAACCGCAGCAAGGATAGCGATAACCGCAACAACGATCACACCAATGAGATATCCTCTTGAAAAGCTTCTGCGGTTAATGTTCTTATCGCTGCAAGAGCAAACGATAAGAGAGATAAGACCGAGAACAGGAATCGAGAAAAGCACGGTATACCAGAAATAGCTCCATGCGCCCATGGGGTTGTACTTCTTAGGCAATCTCGAAATTTCGGCTTTTTCAAACTGTGTCATTTTTGAAACTCCTTTATATAATAATTTTATTAATCAGTTATTGCAAAGAGCATCGGATAGCTTGACAAAATCCGATACTGACAGCCTCTCTCCTCTGACGTTCTCATCAAGTCCGAGCGACCTTAATGCTTCCGCAACGGCAGCCTTTGAAAAACCAAGCTTTGCGCCTATTGCATTTGAAAGAGTTTTCCTTCTCATCTCAAACGCTGCCTTAATGATATTTCTGAAAAGCTTTTCGTCCTTGGGAACATAAGGCTTTTCATCATAAAGATCAATTCTTACCACCGCGCTGTCTACCTTAGGCATAGGGACAAATGAACCTGCCGATACTTTAAAGAGCTTCCTGACCTCACCATAGTATCCGATAACGGCAGTTATAGCTCCGTAATCGGCTGTGCCCGGCTTTGCGGCAAGCCTTGCGGCAACCTCATTCTGAACCATAACGGTTATTGATGAGAATTTTACTCCGCTCTCGATAAGATGCATGAGTATAGGCGTTGTTATGTAGTAAGGAAGATTTGCGCAAACCGAAACGGGAATTCCTTCGGAATACCGATCAACAAGCGCCTTTATATCAAGCTTCATAACGTCTTCATTGATGACTGTGACGTTATCAAATTCACTGAGTGTTTTATTTAAGACAGGGATCAGTCCCTTATCAATCTCAACTGCAATAACCTTTTTATATCTTGAAGCAAGCTCAGCGGTGAGGCATCCAATACCGGGACCGATCTCAATGATCATGCTATCAAGACTATCTGTGCAATTCTCGGCAATCTCTTCGGGAATTATTCGATTCGTCAGAAAATTCTGACCGTATTCCTTGCGAAAGCTTATTCCGGCTTCCGCCATCAGCTCTCTGATGACCGAGAGATTACATAAATCCATTTTTTACTCCAAAAAAATCAAAATACTATTGACAAAAGCATTTTAAAATGTTATAATAATCAACGTGCTGGTGTGGCTCAGTTGGTAGAGCAGTTGATTCGTAATCAACAGATCGTCGGTTCGAGTCCGATCACCAGCTCCAGTTAAGGGAGAATGAAAATTCTCTCTTTTCTTTTTTGAGCAAAACTTAGTTATACAAAGATATGCACAATACTTTAGTTTATTATACAATATATTTTAATAAAAATCAATACTTACACCTAAAAAAATAAGAAAAATTGAAATCGTGGCTGTCACTCGCCTAAATCTGACTATCCCACGAAGAGGCTGCCTCGAATTCGCATTTGAGGCAGCCTCTTCGTTTTTAACGGCTGAGTTTTTTAAAAATACGCCTGATGCAATCGAAAGGTATAACAGTCGAGGCGATGAGGACTACATTCAGTATTTCTCTAAAGGTAAGCGGTACGCTTCTGAAAAGCTCGCCGCCGAAAAATATCATACATAGCTGCACCGCAACAACGAAGGTCATTATCAGAAGAAAAGCCTTATTTTTACCGATGTTTGATAAAATAGACATTCTTTCCGACCTCGCATTGAAGGAATTGAATATACCCATGAAAATAAACAAGGCATAGAACGCCGTCAGGAATACCTTGTCTGAAGCTGAGGATCTGAAAAGTGCCGATACAGATTCTAACTTCAAAAATAAAATACACACTAAAAGAGAGTATGCACCTGTTGCCGCTATCTGGTGAAGCATATCGCCCGAAAGAATTTTTTCGTCTCTTCTCTTCGGCTGCTCGAGCATATAGTATTCGAGCGGTGGCTCACCCGCGAATGCAAGTCCGCCAAGCGTATCCATTATGATATTGACCCATAACATCTGGATTATCGTTATAGGAGTTTCAACGCCAATAAACTGCCCTACAAGCGATATTCCGCAAGCTATTATATTCATCATAAGCTGGAAGGATATAAACTTCCTTATCGACTTAAAAATGGTCCTGCCGTAAAGAACCGTTTTCTTTAATGCAGAAAAGCTATCGTCCAGAATGACTATATCTGCTGCGCCCTTTGCGATATCGGTACCGCTTCCCATTGCAAATCCAACGTCAGCAAGCTTAAGTGACGGAGCGTCGTTTATGCCGTCTCCTGTCATACCCACGACCATATCAAGCTCCTGGGATAAGCGCACTAACCTCAGCTTATCCTTAGGGAGCGCTCTTGCTACCACTTTGAGCTTTGGTATGATAGCCTTCAGCTCATTATCGCCAAGAAGCTCAAGCTCATCGTGGGTAAGAATTACGTCAGACGGTCTATCAACTATGCCGCATTCCTTTGCGATTGCTGCCGCGGTCTCCTTTCCGTCTCCCGTTATCATAACCACTTTAACTCCTGCCGATCGCATTTGCCGTACGGCTTCCTTTGCATCGTCTCTCAGCTTATCCTTCAAAACCGCAAAAGCAACGAATGAAGTCTCACCCGACTCTGATATGGCAAAAGCGATAACTCTTTCCCCGCGCTTTGCGCATGAGGTATACTCCTTTATCAAAGCATTCTTATTAATTGCTCTTCGCTCTTTATTTTTGCCTATCTCATAATTGCATAAAGATATTATGATCTCAGGCGCGCCCTTATATATAACGCTACCGTCTTCAAGAGTTAATGATGAGTATTTCTTATCGCTTGAAAATTCCTCTCGCGATACGACCTTCGCCTCATGCTTTAAGCTTGTTTCGAAAAAATTCCGTATGGCTTTATCTGTGGAATTGCCGGAATCACCTTCGGGATTAGAATACCTTGCGCTGATAGATAAAATACGGAATATATCGCCTGAGCTTCTCAGAGCTTGCGAGCTTACGTATTCCTTTCCAAAAGCTATTATTCGGTCAAGCGAGGTCTTTCCTGTTGTTAAAGTACCTGTTTTATCTGTGAAAAGTATATTCATCGAGCCTGCCGTCTCAATTCCTACAAGCTTTTTGACCATTATACTGTCATTCAGCATTTTTTTCATATTCGCTGAAAGTACTACGGTGATCATCATAGGGAGTCCTTCGGGAACGGCTACAACGATTACGGTTATCATTAACGTCAGAACGTGCGAGAACAAGGAAGCCGTATTACTGAAATCCTTTAAATATACTAAAATCTTATCAATATCATATCCGTTATCTACTACAACTGCAAAGAAAAGATAAGTAAGACCAACTATCGCTGCCATAATATATCCGAGCTTACTTATCTGGGACGCGAGCTTGCCGAGTCTCAGCTTCAACGGACTTTCACGGGTTTCACTTTGTACATCCTTGGCAACCATACCGTAATAGGTTGTTTTACCAACACCTGTAACAACAGCCTTGGCATTTCCCGATATAACCATTGATCCGCGGTGCAAAGCTGAAGGCGATGAGAGGCTATTTCCGCTATCACCGCTCGGATATTTATGTACCTCTACACTCTCACCATTCAGCGCGGACTGATCAACTCCGAGCCTGCCTTCAACGATATTAGCATCAGCCGATATCATCTCGCCCGGATGCAGTAGCATAAGATCTCCGACGACCAAGTCCTCGGACGGAACAGTCAAAGCTTTTCCTTCGCGTATGACTGTACTTGTGCTTTTTTCATTCGCCTCTTGCATTTTTGCAAATGCCTGCTCGCTGCCGTACTCAGAAACCGTTGAAACAGTAGATGCTATCAGTATGGCAACAACTATTCCGCCTACTTCGAACCAATTACAGTCGCGGAAGGTGACGATAACCTCTATCGCAACCGCAATAAGCAAGACCTTAATTATAGGATCTGAGAGATTTGATATAAATTTTCTGAAAAAGCTACGTGTTTTTTCTTTTTCAAGAGCGTTTTTACCGTGCTTGACTCTTGAAGCTTCGACCTCGGCTTCTGTCAAGCCGTAATTTTTATTATTCATTTCTACCTCCCGAAAGACTTTTATAAACTATATGTTTAAGGTAAAAATAAAATGTTTTTAAATACAAAAGAAATGCCTTAAACCAAGCATTTCTGCTAAGAATAAAGCATTTCAAAAATATATCCCCGCAAGAGCCGTGTGCGGCAAAATTTAACCCTGTTCGTACAGGTGGGTATCCTCTCGGCTGCTTTGCGCTTCCAACGTCTGTGAAAAGGGGAAATTTCGCCAAGTCACAGGAGGCCTGCATCCCGTCAGCCGAAGCCCGGACTCCCCGGCAATGTGTGTAGGTCCAAATGGCCGCATCACGCACACCGCAGGATTTTTTTAATTATTATCGCCCTCGTCGTAATTGACTTCTCCGAAAAGAAGATCGTTGAAGTAGTCCTCGACCACCTCAAACTCATCGTCATCATCAACGGTTTCGAAAACTACCTCGTCGCCTTCTGTGCGGTATTCAAGTATTATACACTCGCCGGATTCGTCGCCAACAGGAATAAGAGCATAATAGGTCTTTTCTCCGATCTTTGCATCTGCAATGATCTGAAAATCAAGGTCTTCTCCGCTCTCTTCATCAGTCAGAGTGACGATCCAGGGTCCCTCGGCATCAGGCGTGAGGTTCTTGTTTTTATCCATTTTGTTTCTCCGTAATTATTATGTTTCTTCTGATTTAATTATATACGATGCCTATTATTTTGTCAATAGGAAAATCATAGCAATATAGAAAGTATGGTATTGCTTACGTAAAATCCTTTGTCTGTAAAGCGCAGTCGGTCACCCTCAAGCTCCATATAACCTTCATTTATGAGCTTCTCAAGCTCGGACTCTTTACCTTCTGTAAAATCCTCGGAAAAGATCCCCTTGTATTCAGAAAGAGAGAGTCCATCAGCGAGCCTTAAATTAAGCATAGCGTATTCAAACGGATCTTTTCTCAAAGCTCGCGAAGCATTTTTGATCGGTAGAGATGGCTCTGATATGTATTTCTTCAGATCAGCGACATTATAATATCTTTCCGAATTATAATACGAATGGGCAGATGCGCCAACGCCGATGTACTCCTTGTCGCGCCAATATTTAAGGTTATGCCTGCATTCTTTACCGGACTTTGAATAATTCGATATCTCGTAATGACGGTAACCGGAGCGGCAAAGCTCTCCTGCCGCCATAAAATACATATCAGCCTCTTCATCCTCGCTGGGTAAGGCGAGCGAATTTTCTCTGCAAAAAAAGGCGTTCCTTCCTCAACGATCAAGCCGTAGCAGCTGATATGCTCGACAGATATCTCTAAAACAGCCTTTAGAGTTTGGTAAAAGCTTTCTTTGGTCTGATTGGGTATTCCATACATAAGATCAACGTTTATATTGCGAAATCCAACCTCGCGCGAGATATTGTACGTTTCAAGAAAATCTGCAAACGTATGTATTCTGCCCAGCTTTTTCAGCTCATTTTCGTGAATTGACTGCAATCCGATACTTAATCTATTCACTCCGAGCCGATTATATACCAAGAGCTTTTCACGGCTTACAGCGCCGGGATTCACCTCAACGGTAAACTCGGTATTATCAACTATCTCAAAGCTTGCGCGTATCGCATTAACTATCCTTTCGAATTGATCCGAAGGTAAAATAGAGGGCGTTCCTCCGCCGAAGAAGATCGAATCAACAGATATTTTTTTCTCTCTTTCGTAACCTTTGATTTCTCCTACGAGAGCATCGGTATATCTAAGAATAGTCTCTTCCGATGCTGCGCCCGAAAAGAAATCGCAGTAATTACACTTGCGCACGCAGAAGGGGATGTGAACGTAGAGACCTATGGGATCAGTTGCCATCATCAAGCTTAAGAACTGCCATAAAGGCTTCGGGCGTAACCTCAACGCTGCCGAGCTTACGCATCTTCTTTTTACCTTCCTTCTGCTTTTCAAGCAGCTTTTTCTTTCTTGTTATATCACCGCCATAGCACTTTGCAAGAACGTCCTTACGCATTGCCTTTACGGTCTCTCTTGCGATTATCTTAGAGCCGATCGCAGCCTGGATCGGGATCTCGAAGAGCTGGCGCGGAATATTTTCCTTGAGCTTCTCCGCTATCTTTCTCGCTCTTCCGTATGCGCGCTCCTCGAAAACTATGAAGGAAAGCGCGTCAACTACTTCGCCATTAAGCATAAAGTCGAGCTTTACAAGCTTAGAGGGCTGATAATCCTTAAGCTCGTAATCGAGAGAAGCATATCCCTTAGATCTGCTCTTCAGCGCATCGAAGAAGTCGTATATTATCTCATTGAGAGGCATCTCATAATGTATTTCAACTCTCTCGGTATCAATATACTTCATATCGATGAAGGTTCCTCGCCTATCCTGGCAAAGCTCCATTATACCGCCGATATATTCAGTAGGAGATATGATAGATGCCTTCATTATAGGCTCGTAAGCGGTATCTATTTCATCGGGTGACGGGAATTTCGAGGGGTTATCTATAAGGATCTCCTCGCCGCTTCTGAGCTTAACCTTATATATTACAGAAGGAGCGGTTGTAATAAGATCGAGGTTAAACTCTCTTTCGAGTCTTTCCTCCATTATTTCCATATGAAGCAGACCGAGGAATCCGCATCTGAAGCCAAATCCAAGCGCAACCGACGTCTCAGGCTCAAATACGAGAGCCGCGTCATTCAGCTGTAGCTTCTCGAGCGCCTCGCGAAGATCTCCGTATCTCGCTCCGTCTGCCGGATAGATACCTGAATAAACCATGGGGTGAACCTCGCGGAAGCCGCCAAGCGCTTCATCGGCGGGGCGATCGACGCCCGTCACGGTATCTCCGACCTTGGTATCGCTTATAGTCTTGATAGAAGCCGTAAAATAACCGACCTCACCTGCGGAAAGCTCTTCGCACTTTTTGAGTCCGAAGGGCTGCATAGTACCGACCTCTGAAACCTCGAATACTCCGCCTGCCGACATAAGCTTGACTTTATCGCCGGACTTTATTTTTCCGTCAAAAAGTCTTATATATACCACAACACCGAGATATGGGTCGTAATATGAATCGAATATCAGCGCCTTAAGCGGAGCATTCGGATCGCCTTCGGGCGCGGGAATATCGGTAATTATCTTCTCAAGAACGTGCTCTATATTGATACCGTTCTTCGCGGAAATAGCAGGGCAATCCTCTGCGGGAATGCCTATAATATCCTCTATCTCTCTCCTTGAGCCTTCGATATCCGCGCTCGCAAGGTCGATCTTATTGATAACGGGAAGTATCTCAAGATCGTTGTCAATAGCGAGATATGCGTTGGCAAGCGTCTGAGCCTCGACTCCCTGCGTTGCATCAACAACAAGAAGCGCGCCCTCGCATGCCTTAAGAGATCTCGAAACCTCGTATCCGAAGTCAACGTGACCGGGAGTATCGATAAGATTGAAATCATACTCTTCTCCGCTCTCTGACTGATACGTGAGCTTTACCGCTCTCGCCTTTATCGTTATTCCTCTTTCGCGCTCAAGATCCATATTGTCAAGCAGCTGATCTTCCATTTCTCTTGTGGACACAGTCCTTGTCTTTTCAAGAATTCGATCCGCAAGAGTGGATTTACCGTGATCTATATGAGCTATTATTGAAAAATTTCGAATGTGTTTTTGTTTTTGTGTCACTTTTTTACACCGTTAAATTTTATTTTCAGATATTTGCTATTGCCTCAGCATCCGATGCGTATTTTTCTATCTTTTCGGCAAGCTCTGCTTCCCCATCCGCATGAGCAAGAACGTATATTTTGATCTTAGGCTCGGTTCCCGACGGACGTACAAGTATCTTATCGCCGTTTTCAAGAACGTAATAAAGAACATCCGCAGGGTCTCTTCCCGTCTTTTCACGCTTGCCCGAGGCAAAGCGGATCTCGCCTGAAAGATAATCTCTCGCTTCCGCAACGGTTACGCCTCCAAAGCCTTCGGGAGTATTATCACGAAGAGACTTCATAACTCTCTTACGGCGCTCAATTCCGTCATACCCTTCCATATAGATATCTACGGTGCGCTCACCGTAAAATCCGTATTCCTTATAAAGGGCGGAAAGCGCATCTATAAGAGTCATACCGAGCTTCTTATAATATGCGGTCATTTCAAGTATCATCATTGAAGCCTCAACCGCATCCTTATCGCGCGCATATGAGCCAAGAAGATAGCCGTAGCTCTCCTCAAATCCAAGAAGGAACTCGCTCTCCTCTCCCCTTGACTCGTAATCCTTAATTACTTCTCCGATAAATTTAAAGCCTGTATATACATCGTAAAGCTTAATGCCGTGAGTATTAGCGATTTTATACGCCATATCGGTAGATACTATGCTTTTAACCGCAAACGCCTTATCCGAAAGCTTTCCGAGAGCCTTTTTCTGACCGATAACGTAATCAAGAAGAAGAGCGCCCATCTGGTTACCCGTGATGGTGACGAATTCTCCGCTCTTTGCTCTTGCCATAACTCCAACTCTATCCGAATCGGGGTCTGTAGCTACGATAAGATCCGAGCCGACCTCATCTGCTATCCTTATACCGTCAGAAAAAACGTCCGCATATTCGGGATTAGGCTTTTTGACGGTGGGAAAATCACCGTCCGGAGTCATCTGGGAATCAACCGTGTATAAATACTTAAGTCCTATGCGCCTGAAAACCTCGGGGACAAGCTTATATCCCGCTCCGTGAAGCGGAGAATAAACGACCTTCAGCTCATCGCTGACTTCCTTTACAAGGTCGGAATTAATAGAGGTTTTGATAACGGCATCAAGATAATGCTCGTCAAACTCCTCTCCGAGAACCTTTATTACGCCTTCGTTTACATATTTTTCAAAATCGCCAATGCCGTCTGTTTCAAGCACGTCAAATTCCGCTCTCTTATCCGAGACGACCTTAGCCTGCTCGGGATTGATCTGCGCGCCATCCTCCCAATAAGCCTTATAGCCATTGTATTCCTTAGGATTGTGCGACGCGGTAATATTGATTCCCGCAATAGCGCCAAAATATCTTACGGCAAACGAAAGCTCGGGCGTCGGTCTCAAGCTGTCAAATATATATACCTTTATACCGTTGGATGCAAGGACCGAGGCGCTGACCTTAGCAAACTCCTCAGAGTGATTTCTTGAATCAAACGCGATCGCTACTCCGCGTGATTCCTTACCTTCAGCCTTGATCAGACCCGCTATTCCTCTTGTTGTCTGCGCGACGGTAAAACGGTTCATACAGCCGATACCCATATACATAGTCGAACGCAGACCCGCAGTTCCGAAGCTCATAGGCGAAGAAAAGCGCATCGCCTTCACGTCTTCACAGTTTTCAATGCTGAGAAGCTCCTTTTTCTCATTTTCGCTGAGCGCATCCGACTCAAGCCATCTCTTATACTCGGTATTGTAACTCATAAATTCCTCCGAAAAAATATGTAAAACTATTCTGCGAGCGCTTCCTCAATTGCCTTGGCAAGCTGATCGGGGCAAGACGTAGGCTTAAATCCGCATGTAATGCCCTTGAGCCTCTTAACTGCCTCCTCGCACGTCATTCCTTTAACGAGAGTTGCTACTCCAACCGTATTTCCGGGGCATCCGCCAACGAATTTACAGTCTGTGATAACATCGTCCTGAACGTCAATTACAACCATTCTCGAGCAGGTTCCGCTCGTCTTATATTCAATATGCTTTGTCATTTATAAATACCTTCCTTATTCAATATTCTTGTATATACCCATGGGGGTAAGATCGCTTGCAAAAAGAGTGACGTAGGTAAGAAACGGGACGAAATCGCCGTCTTCTCTTAAAACTATCGAATAATACTTTTCCTCTCCCTCGCCGAATGGCGCCATGGTATTTATCTTTATAACCTTTAAGCCAAAATGCTCCGCAGCTCCGATAAGCTCAGATAGAGAAAGCTTATCGCTATCGGATATCTTTATTTCAAGATATCTATCGGTCTCGCTGTCTCTTTTCGGAATAACGAAGTCTCGGGAAAAAAGAGCGTATTTAACCTCGGAATTACCCGCTATGCCAAAAACCGGCGTTATCGCCGTGATCTTAAGGTCGAGCTTAGCCACAAGATTATATATACCGGGAATTCTTGCACCGCCAGCCTCTTCATACGGAAGAATACAATATCCCGATTTTCCGTCCGCAACGGCGAATGCCGCTTCTCTGAAGCTATCGCGATATGATACCTTCGGATCGGAAAACTCCTGAGAAAAAACGTCGTACGCCTCATCGGATAAGGAATTTCTGACGTATACGAAGGTCTCCGGCGTATCCTCTGCTTGAAGAAAATCCGAAACCGATAATTCCATACCGATTTCGGCAAGCTTCTCGGTAATAATGCTTGCGAAAGCCGCTTTATCCATAAGATCGGGCATTTTTTCAAGCACGCCTTCTTTGCTGACAGAAGGTGATAAATAATCTATCTCGTCTGATAAGCCGAGAAGTATCTCATAACCGCTCATGCCGATATCGAGCCTCTCCTTTGCCATATCCAATATGGAATCGGTCAAAAAAGCTATCTCGCATCTGCGCAGCTGAATATTTCTTTTGCAGGAATCCAAATTCTTCTCAAGGTTATCAAGAGATGTTGCATTCGGCTCGAAAAAGCGCTCTTCATTCATAGTATTACCCATAATCAAAATTTTTGACAGATACATTATAACTTATTTTATGTAAAATTACAAGGTGCTTTTATTATTTTTTTAAAAATATATTGATTTTTTCAAAAAGATGTGATACAATGTTTAGCGTGAAATATTTTTGCCGGTGTGGTGGAATTGGCAGACGCCCGGGACTCAAAATCCCGTGTTCGCAAGAACGTGCGGGTTCGACCCCCGCCACCGGCACCAAAAAATAACCTAAATTGAACCGAAAGGAACAATTTAGGTTATTTTTTATAGTCGCAGGCTTGACATGCCATTGACGTATGAAGCGCGGCTTATATTAATAATGCGCTTTTGTACCTTGTTATCATCAAGACCGGCACATATCCTGCAACTTGATGCATACTGAACTCGCGGATCCTTAGTGCCCGCTTGCATTACATAAAAAGCGCTGCCGCTCCAAGTATACCGGCGCTATTGCCGAGGGATGCAATTACGATATGCATTTCGGGGCCCTTCATTCCTGCGAATATTTCCTTATCAACAAGCTTCTTTAAGGGAACGATAAGATTATCTCCCTGCGCGCACACTCCCCCACCGAGGATCACTGCCTCGGGGCGGAATTCATTGGCAATATTGGTTATTCCCGTTGCGAGCATTTCAAGGTAGGTATCCACGATCCTTTTTGCGGATGCATCGGTATCCTTAAAGTCAAACGCCGTTTTTCCCGTCACCTCATCTATCGAGCCGATCTGCCACATCTTGCTGCCTTTATCGGCAAGCATAGCTTTCTTCGTCTCGCGGATAAGCGCAGTTGCGGATGCGTAAGCCTCAAGGCAACCCCGTCTTCCGCAGTTGCATCTTTCGCCGCCTGCGGCAATTACGCTGTGCCCAAGCTCTGCTCCAGCCGAGCGATAGCCTTCAAAAAGCTTACCGTCGATAATTATACCGCCGCCGACTCCTGTACCGAGTGTGAGCATAACTGTGTTTTTATAATTCTTACCGCACCCAAAGATCGTCTCTCCGAGAGCCGCAACGTTTGCATCGTTGGCGATCTTGACCTCGAGTCCTGTCAGATTGCCGACGCATTCTTTTATATTAAAATTATCCCATCCGAGATTACCCGAGAAAACAACGATTCCGTTTCCGCTGTCTATCATACCGGGAACACCCATTCCAAGACCGACAACGTCTTCTTTTGAAATCCCAAGGCGTTCAATAAGGCTTTCTGCGAGATTAGCTATATTTGAAGCTACCTTCTCAGAGCCGCCCTCTTTTTCTGTTGGAACCTTGTCCTTAATTATTATATTTCCTTCGCCGTCTACAATTCCGCCCTTGATAAAGGTGCCTCCGAGATCTATACCAACGTAATATTTAGTTTTCACTGCCATTGCCATGATCATCTCCGTAAAGTTTTTTATTTATTATAGCAGAAATACTTTTTAAAATCAATGCTTTATCTGATTTTTCATGCAATTTGAAATTTTCTTTTTCATTTATAAATAGTGTCTATTCTTCTCTTATATTTTTATTCATAATTTACAAATGCCATAAACACATCGCACAAAAATCCGAGAATATATTTTTTTGTATTGCTTATGACTTAACTTGACTTTTATTTCGCGCGATTGTATAATAAAATAAACAAACGCCGATGGGGGTAATAAAATGAAAAAAACATTTGATAGATTTGGCGTAATGATAGATATGTCAAGAAATTCTGTTATGAAAAAGGAATCGCTTTTTGAGTTTATGAAGGTGCTCAAAAAGATGAGATATAATAGCATTATGCTTTATACCGAAGATACCTACGAAGTTGAGGGATATCCTTACTTCGGTTATCTTCGCGGCAGATATTCGATCGAAGAGCTTAAGGAGATCGACGATTATGCTTATTCTCTCGGAATAGAGGTAATACCCTGTATACAAACGCTTGCCCACCTCAACGGTTATATCAGGTGGAAAAAGACACCCGTTGACTGCCAGGATATCCTTCTTACCGATGACGGTGCGACTTATAAGCTTATAGACGCAATGTTCTCTTCCCTTTCAAAATGCTTCAGATCGAAGCGCGTACATATAGGAATGGATGAGGCTCATATGCTCGGAAGAGGCAAGCATCTCGACATTCACGGCTATGAAACAGTCGATACGATAATGAAAAGGCATCTTGCCGCAGTTGTCGATATCGCTAAAAAATACGGTTATTCTCCGCTTATGTGGTCGGATATGTTCTTCCGCGGCTGGAATGGCGGCGCATACCGCACCGCAAGATGCGAAATGCCCAAGGAATACGTCGATGCTCTTCCTAAAGAGGTAACGCCAATTTATTGGGATTACTACGCTACTGATAAGGAAAGCTATGACGATATGTTTTATAATCACAGGCAGCTTTCCGATGACGTTTGGTTCTTCGGCGGAGCATGGTGCTGGAGCGGCATCGTGCCTCACAATGCATACTCGCTGAAAACTATGCTTCCCGCTATGCAATCCTGCAGAGAAAACGGCATAAAAAACGTCTTTTTAACACTCTGGGGAGATGACGGCGGAGAATGCTCGCATTTTTCTCAGCTTGCCGCCCTCTTCCATATTATCGAGGCGGCTCACGGAAATACAGACCTCGATGCGATCAAGGCTAAATTCAAAAGGATAGTCGGCTACGAGTACGACGATTTTATGGCGCTCGATATACCGAATAAGGTCGGCTCTGCTGACGGTATTGATAATCCTTCCAAATATATGCTCTTTTCAGATCCCTTTCTCGGATTCCTCGATTATACGGTCAAGGAAGGCGATGCGGAAATATATACCGATCATGCAAAAAGGCTTTATGAGATCTCTAAAAATAGCAGAAAATATTCCTATCTTTTTAAGACGGAAGCTAAGCTTTCCGAGGTTCTCGCAATAAAATACGACCTCGGCGTCAGAGTAAGAAGAGCTTACACCGAAAAGAATATCGAGGAGCTTAAGCTTATAGAGAATGATTTCGGGAAGCTTATAAAGCTTTACGGAGAGTTGCATAATCTCTTCTCAGAGCAATGGCATAAGGATTATAAGCCGCACGGATTTGATATTCAGGATCTCAGGCTCGGCGGAATGATACAAAGGCTTAAAAGCTGCCGCAAAAGACTTAATGATCTTATACTCGGACGAATTGAAAAGATCGATGAGCTTGATGAAATAATACTTTCACTCGGCAAGCGAGGACAAGGTAATCCCACAAGATTTAATACCTTTTTGAGCTATTATTCACCCAATGTGATCGGACATATATGAGGATTTGATTATGAATTTACTTGGCAAAGGAAACGACCCGAGATTCTGGAGCGAAACGGTCAGAAACGAAGAGTGCTACAAGGAGTATCGCTCATTTCTCCACTCATCCTTCGAAGGTTTATGCAATAATAAAACGATAGAAAGTCCTAAATATTCGGATTTCAGGCTTTATGCCGTTAACGGAGACCGAAACACGTTTCAAGGACCTTACTATCTGAAGCGCGTACAGGCTGAAACCGCTGTTATACTCAGCCTTATATATCCCGAAGAGGAAAAGTATCTTAATTACGCTATGGATGCCTTGTTTGCGATATGCAATGAATATTCATGGTGTATTCCCGCTCATCTTCCCAAGCTGACTGAGGTTCACAACAGGACGCATCTTGACCTTTTTGCCTGCGAGACGGCTTATATGCTTTCCGAGGTATACACTCTTCTTGAAGACAGACTTGATCCTCTGATCAAGGCAAGGATCAGACGAGAGGTTGAAGACAGAGTCTTAAAAACATTCATAAGAACTCAGAACTGGGGTTGGGCAAAAACCAATAAAAGCAACTGGGCTGCAGTCTGCGCAGGATCGGTCGGATGCTCATTTATGCTTTTGAGACCCGATCTTTTCCCCAGTGTCAAGGAGCATATCGACTATGCTATCGAAAACTTCCTTTCGGGATACAACGATGACGGATACTGCCTTGAAGGAACTCACTATTGGCATTACGGCTTTGGTTTCTTCCTCTCATATGCCGAAATGCTCCGCACGTTTACGGGCGGCAAGGAAAACTATTTTCAAAGAGAAAAGGTACATAAGATCGCTACATTCTTACAAAAAATGTTTCTCACCGAAAATAAAGGCGTAAGCTTTGCGGATGCTCACGAGGGGCTTGATTATCATATCGGAATACTTCATTTCTTAAAAACTGAGTATAACGATGTTAAGGTATACGATCCTAAGTATTCATATATAAACGATGAGTGCGGAAGATTTACCTGGCTCGTGCGCGCTGCCACTTGGCTTGATCCTAAAATATACTATTCGCCAGACGACATTAATGAGGACTCTGAATATTACGGAGAATACTCACAGTGGTTTACAAAGAAAACCCAAAGCTACGGATTTGCGGCGAAGGGCGGCTTCAATAACGAGCATCATAATCATAATGACGTCGGAGCTTTTATAATAGCGAAAAACGGTAAGCATATAGTGACCGACCCCGGTCGCGGCGAATACAGACAGCAGTATTTCGATAAAGCAACAAGGTATACTCTCATTGAATGCTCTTCCCTCGGTCACTCGGTTCCTTATTTCGGAGACGTGGTACAAAAATTCGGCGACGAATACTCATCGAAGGATACTTCCTTCAAAAACGGAGTCTTTTATACGGATATTGCAGGGGCGTACGGAGATGAAAGGATCAGGAGCGTTAAGAGAAGCTTCAGCTTCAGTAAAAGCTCTGTCACTTTAAATGACGTATTTGACATCTCTTCGGATCTTACCATTACAGAAAGGCTTATTTTAAAGGTTAAGCCCGAGGTAAACGGCAGCGAGATCGTTTGCGATGATTTGAAGATCAAGCTCGGTGACGAGGTAAAGGACGTAAGCTTCAGCGAAACGAAAACCACAAGCGGAAAGCGCATATTTCTTTTGGATCTTTTGCTTTCTGCCGGCGCTGATCGCTGCACATTGATTTTTGAATAAGGATGAATGGAGAAAAATATGAATTTACTTGGTAAGGCTACCGATGCCGCATTCTGGAGCGAGACCGTCAGAAACGGTGATTGCTACCGTGAATTCCGCAAATATCTATGCGATACCTGGCAAGCGGATTGCGAAGGTCAGGAGATTACAGAGCTGAAATACAGCACGTTCAAGATATTCTTCGAGAACGGCAACAGAAGTATATATGAATCACAGTATTTTAAAAGAAGGCGCGCGCTCGCGGCATCGGCTCTTCTTTCCTTGGTCTATCCCGAGGAAGAAAAGTATATAACGAAGCTGCAGGACGTAATCTTTGCTATATGCGATGAATATACCTGGTGCCTTCCCGCGCATCACCCGAATCTTGAAGAGAATAACAGAACCTTCATAGACCTTTTCGCATCCGAGACAGGCTTTGCCCTCAGCGAAATATATACGCTTCTCGGCGAAAGAATGGATAAAGTCATCTCCGAAAGAATTAAGGCAGAGGTCAATTACAGAATAATCAATTCCTTCATTAATAAAAATGACTATTGGTGGGAAGTAAGATGCACCAATAACTGGGCTGCCGTTTGCGGCGGAAGCGTTGGATGCACTTTTATTCTTATGCGCCCCGAGCTATTCGACGAAGTTAAGCCGAGATTCGATTATATAATGGAAAAATACCTTAAAGGCTTTTTCGATGACGGATTTTGCCTTGAAGGAACCGGATATTGGCACTACGGCTTTGGTTTCTTCACCGTTTACGCCGATATGGTCAAGACCTTTACCGAAGGAGAGACCGATTATTTTGCAAGAGAAAGAGTCAAAAGAATATCAACCTTCATACAGAAGATGTTCCTTTCGGAAAAGGCATCAGTTTCCTTTGCGGACGGATATCCGGAGGGGCATTACCACTTCGGACTTTGCCATTATCTGAAAAAGAAATATCCTGAAGAAGTTAAGGTATACTCTCCTAAATACGGATACGTTGCGGATAACTGCGCAAGATTTTGCCTTATTCTCAATGCCGCCGTCTGGCTTGATCCCGATATCTATAATAATCCCGCAGATAACGAAAATGCGGAATACTTCGGCGAGGACGCCGGCTTGTTCGTCAAGCGCACTGCATCTTACGGATTTGCAGCGAAGGGCGGAACAAACGGAGAGCATCATAATCACAACGACGTTGGCAACTTCATTTTCGCCAAGAACGGCAGGCAGGTAATAACCGACGTCGGCAGCGGCAAATACTCAAAGCAGTATTTTAGGCCCGAGACGAGATATACCTTTATAGAGACCTCTTCCAAGGGGCATTCTCTTCCCTTCTTCGGCGATGAGGAGCAAAAGGTCGGAAAAGCATTCGGCGCAGCTGAGGTTTGCGTTTCCGAAGGTAAATTCTCGCTCGATATTGCCGGAGCATACGGAATAGAGGCTCTTACCAAGCTTAACCGCAGCTTTGGTCTTAAGGATGATGAGATAACTCTCACCGATACCTTTGAATATACCTCGGATACTCCTATAACCGAAAGGTTCGTGACTTATATAGAACCGAAAATAGAAGGCGGCGAGGTCATACTTGAGGATACCAAGCTTATATTTGAAGGCGTTTATCCCACCGTTACAGCAACGGAGACCTCTAAGAATAAGACTCTGTATTTTATAGATTTTATTCTTCCCTGCGATACTAAAACATTTACACTCACAATAAAATAAGCCTTTATTTCATAAAAAGCAGCCCAAGTTTTTGCTTGGGCTGCTTTGCTTTTATACGTTTGTTATTGAGTTTTTATATGCCAATGCCGATTCGCAATATTTTATCATTCTGGTAACGAGTCCTGCAGCATCCTGAGCATTGACCTTTGCCCACTCAAGGTAGGAATATACGTTATAGGTATAAGTATTGTCGCGAACTGTATAAACAACGTCACCGTTCATCGCAAATGCATACGTGGAGATCTCAAGGTAATTGCCGTTGCTATCAGCTCCCGCTGATGCAATAACACTCTCGCCACCAACGGTGAACGCAAATTCTTCCGCAGCATAGCCTTCGGTCATATAAAATCTGAAGGTGGGTGTTGCGCCAAGATAGAGAGTTACCTTATCAAATCCTGAGCCTGCGATGGGCGTTTGAGCCGCCTTTGAGACGTCGGGAAGATTTACCTCATCGTATCCGACTCCGAGAATAGCATCTATTGAGGAAAGCTTATCGGACGTCTTTCCAAAATAACTGTATGCTGCTCTGATATACGAAAGAAGATCGCGTCCGAGGGTCTTGATCTCATCCGTCTCGCCGCTTTCCGCAAGCCCTGCCGAATAATCGTAGAGAGACTGAGATATTACCGTCTCATAATCTACTCCGTCAATGCTTACTTTAATAATTGCTTCGAGATTATCGAGAGCTCGGTACGAAGGATAGCCGATGGCTATTCTGTAATATTCGATGCCATCATCAAGAGTCAACTTTTCGAGATCTGCGAGAGCCTTTTCCGCTCCGTTAATACTGATCGATACAAGCTCATTTACATTCGGTATATAAATGTTGTAAAGAAGCTCAGAGGAAACAAGTATGCTCGTCTTAGGCTTGAAGCTCTTAAGAAGCTTAGGCGTAAGCGTATAAAAGTCGTACTGACTCGTACCCTCGATCTGCTTAAGTATAAAATCCGAGCCGTTGACGTTAAAGGAGCCGCTCGTAACGCTTTCGCCTCTGTGGCTCTTAATTGTCAGATATTCGCCGTTTGAATTCTTTACAAAGCTGATCTCCGAGCCGTTTGTTCTATTCATTCCTTCAACCGTTACCTTACCGCACTCGTAGGAATAGATAATAGTGCTTCCCTGCACCGTTACGCTTGCGGGTATCGAAACGTTTGAAGCAAATATAACGCGCTTAGCAGACGGAGCGCCGATATCTATCGTGCAATCGTTCACAATAACGTTATTGTTTGCGGTCTGAAGCGTTACTCCGCTCGACGCCATGGTGTAAAGCATCGGATAATAGGTCTTGGAGCTATCCGCCTCAAAGCTTGGATCAAGTCCAACGTAAAGAGACTCGAGATAGACGTAGAAGTTATGAAGGAGCGCCTTATCGGTAATATTCTCATATCCTTCGGGCATTCTGCTTGTAATAGCGGAAAATCTCACGATAGGATCCTGACCTGTAAGAATTCTTCCGTTTTTAACCGTAATGACCGTTGTATATCCCGATCCGTACACCTCGCCTCTGATAAAGGCATCGGCACCGCCTCCATTACCCATCGTGACGGTATTGCCGCCAAGATCGATAAGAATTGAGCCGTCGAGAGTGCTTATGCTCTGGGCTGCCGAGTTTTGACGGTCCTCGTCAAAATTAAAGTCGCGGCGAAGAAGTATGACCGATCCGCTTCCTGCCAAGCAAGCCTTCTCGGAAGCTACGGTGGTAAAGAGCGCCGTTCCCGTAACGAATGTCTTATCTGCCTTAAAGACTACCCAAGGCATTGCACCGTATTCCTCTTCGATAGTTCCGTATTCGGTTTCAAGATCAAGCTCGGAAACTCTGTAAAGTCCGCATCCCGTCAAGGAATTCTTGAGGAAGCGAAGATCGGTTACGGAAGGATCGGAAGCATCTGTGAATTTTTCCGAGGTGGGCATTGCATTTGAGCCTATCGAAAGCGAGGTGTATTCGCCGTCCTCGTTCTTTGCGAATTTAAGCGATGCGGTATCTCCGATCGTATGCTCAAAATTCGTAAATCCAAACTTGGTAAGACTCGCGACGGTGATCTTTCCGCCTACCATAACGTTGTTCGGCGCTATTATTTCATAAGACGTGCTGGGGTAGGTCTCAAAGAGATCGATATTTACGTCTGTGTTGGTGATATTAATATCACAATTGACAACCCTTACGTTTGCATCTACCTTACCCGATTTATTCGAATAAGAGGTCGATATAGCAAAATTGGCAGTTGCCGAAGCGCTTGCATTTATTGTCAGATCCTCAAGCTCTACGTTAAAGGTCTGGGGGTTAGTATCGTCGCTCTCAAAATATGCAGAGGGAGTTCTGTTCTTAGCTGCATCCCCCGTTGCGGTACAAAATCTGACAAGAGCATCCGATCCGGCATCGATAGTGCCGTTTATAAGTCTTACGTTAGTAACGTATCCGTTGGCAAAAGGCTCGCACTTAAGGAGCGCATCCGCACTGCCCGCATTACCCATAGTAACGGTACGACCGCCAAGGTCAACGGTAAGATCACCGTTAAGGCGTCCGATATAAGTAACGCCCGCCTTGTTGCCTGCCGTCTCCATATTATAATCGGTGCGCAGATAGATCACAGCACCGCTTCCCGCAGTTTCGGTAGCAAGGCTCATGACAGAGGTCGTGAATAAAGTTCCGCCGCCAATGCACTCGTACTTGCCTTCTTCAAGCTTCTTGAATACTACCCAAGGATAGGACTCAAGCGAGGAATAAGCATCGGGAATATCGCCGTAGGGTGTAAGGAGAGATGTATCCGACTTGATAAGGGAATATACCGTATTATCTCCGCTTGTACCGAGCGATACTATCTCCATAAGACCCTCTTCACTTGATAAATAGGTCTCATCAGGAAGCGTAGCCGATGCAGGCGCTGTTATTTTAAGATAATCTCCATTTGCATTTTTATTAAAGTAAATGGAGCTTTCCGTATTGGCAACAAGATTATAGACGTCGAGGTTTGCGGCGTTATCGGTCACGATCTCGCATCCGTAAAGCTTATAGACCGAAGAAATGGTGTTGCCGCCGTTTAAGTTACCGACGTTGAAAAGCGTAGTAGCCTTAGAGGCACCGCTGATATCAAATACGCAGTCGGTGAAGGTGATAAGATTATTCGCGGGAGCGCCGTCCGTATTTCTCACGTAGTTATACGTAACGAGATTTGACGTTGTTGCGCCGCTTGCAAGAGCAAATTTTATATCGCTGAAATTGAAGTCAAAATTCTTAACGTCACTGACGTCATAGCCCGAAGATGCCCAACCGAGGATCCTCACGGCGCCGAGAGTCGATGCAAGAACGGTTCCGTTATAGGTATTGACGGTTATATCTCCGTTGTTCTTAGCATCAGCATTATAAAGCATTACTCCGTCCAAGGTCACGGTATGACCGCCGAGGTCAACGTATACAGTTCCCTCTCCGTTTGAGAGATTATTATACTTCTTGCTGAAGGTAAGATCACGCCTTAAGTAAATATACCACTCGTCTCCCGCGGAGTAGGTTGCAAAATAGTTAAGCGCGCCGGATATCTGATCGTAGCCCTTGGAGAAATCACCTGTCGAATCAAAAATTACCACGGGATAAAGATCTATATCTCTGTATTCCTTAGCGATAATTCCGTAATCGGTAGCGTTCGGGTTAACGGAAGGGATGTATTCGGTCATAAATCCCGATGTCGCGCCGGGAAGGAAGTAAACGTACTCGGAATTATACTTTGCTCCGATATCCTTAAGAAGGAAGGAAGATTCGGAAGAATAAAATCTCGTAATCTCATCTTCCTCATCGGGAACGATATTAATATTTCTGTAATCGCCCGAGAAGGTCTGGCGCACGAAGCTATCGGTCACAATCTTACCGCCCTTCAATGTATAGCTTACCTCGGGAGAATTAAAGAATCCCGAAAGAACGGTTACCGGATTTTTAGTGATATATGCCGTTTTAACATTGAGAGTACAGTTATTCAGGCTGATATTTATTTTGCTCTCAGCCGCTGAAGATCCGGTATCCAAGAAGAAATCGGATACGCGAGAATTCTTTGCGGTAAAGATATAAACGTTTTCAAAAACCACGTTGAATACCTTTCCGCTGCCCGCAACGGTGCCGGATGCCTTAAGCACAGAGACGTCTTCTGCCGAAACAGATCCGTTTTTGAAGGTAACGGTGCTTGAATGCGTATTCGAGGCAGCATAAGCATTGAATAACGGTATGTCATCTACAAGCGATATTCTGTATCCGTTCATATCCAACGTTACGTTCTCTGCCATATCGGTGACAAGATTCTTATCGGAATCCATAACGCGATAATTGCTCTTCATCGTAATAACATCGCCGCTCTTTGCATTGGTGAGAGCCTCGACAAGAGTACCGTAAACGGTCTCGCCTATGCAGAATGGATAAATATCCTCGCGGTATTTATAGAGCATCTCGGGGTTCTGATAGCCAACAAGGCAGCCTGCGTCTGACGCAAGCTCGATATCGGTAACGATCTCGGTAACGGTCAGCGCCTTGATATAAGCGGGCGATTCATCAGCGCCGTTCGGCTGAAGGGTGACCGTGAGCTTTTTGACCTGCTCGCCGATATCGCCAAAATCGGTTTCGTATACAGTATAATCAAACGAGAGATCCTTCCACTGATCCTTTGCGGTGTAGAAATTATATATGCTTCCGTC
Organism: Clostridia bacterium; assembly: GCA_017462605.1. GTDB lineage: Bacteria > Bacillota > Clostridia > Oscillospirales > CAG-272 > UBA1740. The sequence goes on from JAFTQV010000030.1 coordinate 30,042, forward strand.
CACGTCTATCGTTTTTTCATCAAGGCTGGTGGCGCTATTCAGCCTTATATTTATCAGTCTTTCCGTAGTATCGTAAATCGATAAGGTAATACGGAATTTTCTGCCAAGATCCGCTTCGGTAAGCTTGGATGAGCTTATGAGAGTATTGTTGGTAAAGAGTGTTACGGGATACTGATAGAAGGTGTGATCCTGCTTCTGATACGTCTTATCCAAGCCGACGATAACCTTAAGAGCCGCAGTGGAATCTGAATCGGGCGCGGTATCTACGGTTGCGGTGATATAGCTACCCTTCTTTACGGTGGAATCACCGACAACGTAGCTGTAATTATCAAGAACTCCGCTTTGTTTTCTACTCCTGAGAAGAAGAGTTATATCATCACCTACCGAGCAGTTATTTGCAGAGTATTCGGTTATATCGATTTCATAATATCCGCTTCCTCTGAGGTTGACTGAGCCGATAAGTTCTCCTATCAAAGAGGAATCGGGAGCTGATGCGGAAAACTCGCTTACCGCATAAAGATCCGCAACGTTTGCCGCATCGTTGGAAACGTGAAATCTGAACGAAAGATCGCTGACCGCCTCAAGATCGGGATTTTTAAACACAAAATACGTGCCGCGCTCGCCGGGATAAGCGGTTACATCCGACTGCATTTCAGCCTTCGTCATATACTTTGCGATATAAGACTCGGTCATTGCGACACCGTTATCTGCGGAAAAGCCCGCGGGAACAGTCAGGGTATACTCCGTTCCGCCCTTCAGCATATTGGGTGTGAAGCACCATTCGGTCCTGCCGTACGAGGACTCCCAAGTGCCGAGAACGGTATTTCCGCTCTTATCCTTGAAAGTTATCTTGGAAAGCTCGCTTTCTTTTACAGGACCTGTAAACTTGATTGAGAACTTGCTATCTGTCTCAAGCTCCGGTGTTGATGCAAGGGGAGTGGTATAAAGAACCTTTACCGCATCATCCTTGAGGTAATACCCCATAAAATCGAAGAATGCGTCATAAGTATCAATTCCCGTAACCTGATCGGGACCGAAGGTATACATATGACCGACATCCGCAATAAAGTAGATCGATGGAATATCGAGGGTTTTAAAGAGAACGGATCTGTCGTTAGACGATGCGTAAGCCGAATTGAATACGTCCTGGAAGTTCATAGACGCGACCATTGGCGCATGCCCCGGAACCATATCCTCTACCATAGGACCGCAGCACGCGTAAAGGAAATGCGCATTTCCGAGTATTTCCTTACCGTTATAAGTAAGCCACGGCTGACGCTCGCCCGGATCTATGGTAATTCCGTTTTTAGTAGTGCTTTTAGTGAGGCAATTCTCTTCTCCGACCTGGTATCTGGTCTCGCCGCTATGACCGGGAAACTCACGGCGCGATATGTAATTATTGATCCTTGTATCAATAAGCTCCTCGAGCTGATCTGTGGTCAGGGACGTATCGGTCGAGGTATAATTCTTAAGCTCGGGATTGCCGAGGAAGGTTATCCATGAGCCCTTGGAGTTGCCGTAAACTCCTATAGATTCGGTATCAAAGCAATAGGTGTCATGTTCAGAAAGCGAAAGATACTTAAGATAACGCATAGCTGCGGTATTTATTCTCTTATCGTTGTAAAGCTGAAGGGCGTAGTTCATCTGGTCGCCCGTGTATCCGCCGCTCGCCTGTATCCTGCCGTCATAATAACCGTAATACTCGTTTCTGCACATCGGGAACCAAAGATAGTCGTATATTACACCTGCATATCCGTTGAATAAGCCGCCGTTTACAATAGGTCTTTTATCCGCGCTTGTTACAGCAAGAGTGATATGACCAGAGGAGTTGCAGTTAACAAAGAGAGGAACATCATCAATAGGCTTTTCCGCGGTCTGAGTAGGATATACTATATGCATTCCGAGAGAAAGCTCGAGAGGCTCGCCTTCGGGTCCTACGCAGTCGTAAACAGATTCAGCTTTGGTATATTTTAGCTTGGTGTAAGTACCCTTACCCGCTTCGGTCTCAGCAGTACCGTTTGCGTCCATATACCAAACGGGAGAAGTACCCTCAAAGCAATTCTGAGTTGCTTTTCTGCCGTTATCGCCTACCCAGGGAATTATTCTTTCGCCGTTGGTCTTGCGAAGGTCGGTATTCCAGTTTTCCACTATCTCCTCAAGCGAGCCTTCTGCTCCGTGCTTATCGGTCTCCCAGAAGGTCATATAAGGCGAAACGTCATATCCCGCCGGGACGACGTGATTGTCATAAAACGATCCCGCAGGTATTTTAGTTGTATCGCTGAAATATTTGCCAGTGTAAATATCCTCACGGTTGATCTGAATGGACCAGTCAATATTGGGAGACTTGGCATCAGATGCGTTGAGGTAATCGAGCACCGCTACAACGTAACCGCGGCTAAGCATTCCTTTGATGATATCAACGTCAGACTTAGTGCCGATCCTTTCGGTATTCGTATTTACAACGTAGATCACAAGCTGCGTTTTTCTGTAATCGGGCACAGCGGCTCCGTGAGAGCTGTAATCATAATAGGCGGTTATATTCGGAGCGCGCAGTACGTAATCATCCGATTTGACCTTAACGGTATCGCCCACCCTATATGATGATAAATTTTCTTCTATCGCTATCATAGCATCTGTTTTTTCTTCAGCGCCTGCCATAAGGGCGAAAGCTGCGCTGATGCATACGGATAGAGCGAGAAGAATTAGGATAATGGCTCTTGATCTTTTCTTCATTGATACATTTCCTTTCAAAAATCTTTTTACACTTCTATTTTAACATTATTTGTATTGACAATGTATAACAGTCCGTGATATAATAACTAACAAAAAGTTAGGTTATTGAGGTTAGGTTATGATAATATTTGAAAGAGAGTTCGGCAACTCGGAGGTTTTCCGAGGTTCTGTAAAAAATCAAGTTTACGACGTCAATCTCCATATTCATCAATTCTGCGAGATCATATACGTTTTCAGCGGCGCGCTTGATCTCTGCGTTGACGGAGAGCATTATAAGCTTTCCGAAGGCGAGATATCTGTTATAACGCCGTTTCAGATGCATGAAATACATAGCATTGGTAAAGCGCGCTTCTGGATGTGCGTTTTTTCTGCAAACTGCGTTCCAGATCACAACTTGGAGATCGACTTTTTCCGAGCCGGAGAAACGCCGTTGTTTTCTGCGTCAGAGCTTCTTCGGTCGCAGATAAATGCGCTGATAAAAAAGCTGAAGCATCCTATTAAAATAACAGAGGGTGTTGTGCCGAGAGCGATAAAGAGCGTTTTATATTCCGCTTTTTGTGAATTTTGCGAGACGGTAGAAAAGGAAGGTAAAAAAAAGAAGAGAGACGTTTTATCCGCGATTTTTCTATACGTCAACGAGCATTATCTCGAAAGGATCACGTTGATCTCGGTGGGAAAAGCGCTCGGCTATAACCCCAAATACCTTTCTCAATGCTTAAGCTCTATCCCCGATATGAGCTTTACGATACTGCTTAATTCACTTCGGATCGACAGAGCGAAAAATCTATTGCTCGGAACTAACTATACCGTTGAAAAGATAGCGTTCGAATGCGGCTTTGAAAACGAGCAAAGCTTTTACAGAACCTTCTCGAGAATAGTGGGTGCAACTCCCGGAAAATACAGATCAAGTCTGAGATGATAAAAAGCCGAAAGCATAACGGAAAGTAAGGTAAATGCAATTCTGCTCTACCCCGTTTTACCGCCAAGCTTTCGGCTTTTATTTAATCATTATCATACGACTCGCGCTCTTCTATCCTTCTTACTGCGCGCTTCATATATCTTTCGATAATTCCCTGCTTTCCGAATTCATCCTTATACATAAAAATATCGAAAACGATAAGACATATCGGAACAACGTTGAAGCTTCCGTTTACAATACATGCTATCACAAAAAAGGCGAACATAGCAAAAAATATCAAATGAAAGATCGGAGCTGTTAGTATCACTCCCGATATTTCGGTTCTGCCATTGCGCTCTTTAATACTGCCGCGAAATGAAGTTCCTTCCAAAAAAGCATTATCCTTAGTCGCTCTGCCAACGTATTCGCATCTTAATTTTAGTTTCCCGTCCTTTTCCGTAACGTGAATAAAAGGCGTTCCCTTCTTTTCGTCAAAACGAACGTTCTTATTTGTCGCATCGTTATCCTTCAGCATTGAAAGGACCTCATTCTTGGGGGAGGTTGAGTAAATTTTTATTATTTTCATATCAATAATCCATGCATGCACAAATAATATTTCTGAGTCTCGGAATGACCGTGCCGTGGAATGATCCCATATGCTCGGCATGGAAGACCGATATTTTGCTTTCGGGGGAGCTTGATATGTAGGAAAGTCTTGCTCCGTCCCAGCCGAATTCGCCTTTAGCTGCAAGATTACCGCTTCTTTCCGGGTACATATTGGTTCTTACGCCAAATCCGTAACCGTAGCCGACGCACTGCGATGTTCTTCTGTTGAACGTATTAAAACCTTTTTCGCTAAGAATATTGGTGCGCATAAGGTTGGTAGCTGCCTCGGAAAGTATACGGTTGCCGCTCTTGCCGAGTCCGAGATGCGTCAGAGCATCGGCAAGCAATATCTGATCGTCCACCGTTGAATAAAGTCCTGCTCCGCCGCTCTCATATTCCGTGCCAAAGCGGAATGGGTTTTCATACTTGCCCATAACCTCTCTTGTGCGTGTAGAGGAATTATATTTGTACTGAACCGCAAGACGGTCAGCCTTCGTCTCGTCAAGAGTAAACGATGTATCCTTCATTCCGAGCGGATCGAAGATATTCTCCTTCATATACTCTGAAAGCTTCATACCCGATACCAGCTCAACAAGTCCGCCGATGACGTCAAGAGAAAGACTGTAGGTATAATCCTCGCCCGGATCGAAAATAAATGGATCCTCAGCAAGCGCTCTTACTATATCAAGAGTCGGGCATCTTCCGCCGGTCTTTTCAAAAACCTTCTTGATTCCCGGTCTTCCGAGATTATAATCAAGACCCGATGACATAGAAAGAAGATGCTTTATAAGAAGCGGATTTTTCGCAGGTCTGATCTCCTCTGTGCCATCCTCTCTCTTTACCTTTACCTGAATGTTTTTAAACTCGGGAAAATATGCCGAGACGGGATCGGTAATCATTATCTCGCCTCTTTCGATCAGCTGAGTCGCGGCAACACAGGTCGATACCTTGGTTATAGAATACATATGATAGATCGCATCGGGACGGACGGGAGTTTTAAGCTCTACGTCATTATATCCACTCTGATAACGGAAGACCTCTTCTCTTCCGCGATATACAACAGTGTCCGATCCGGGAATACCAAGCATCGGAAGACATGTATCAAGAAAATTCTTAAGCGGTTCAAAATTCATTTCAAGTATTTCTCCTTTAAAAACCTACATTTGACAACTATTGTTTGAATTCAACTATCGTTACGCCCGCATCGCCGTCTCCATACTCTGCATGCTTAAACGATTTTATCCTCTTGTCAGTTTTGAAATTTTTCCATAGTGCTGCACGGAGCGCACCCGTACCTTTGCCATGAATAATCCTGACTGATGGTACGTTTGCAAGAACGGCATCATCGAGATATTTATCAACGACAAACCACGCATCGTCTCCTATCATACCTCTGACGTCAACCTCAATTCTGAATTCGGAAACGACCGATCGCTTTACCTTACCCTCGGAAGGCGGCTTCGGCGTTTTTTTGTTGATCCTTACGTTGCCCTCAATTAGTCTGATCTTATCCTCGGTTACCTTAGTTTTAAGCACTCCCGATGTGACGGAAATGAGTCCTTTTTTATCAGCAAGAGCGGTGACCTTTCCTTCCATTTGCACAGTTGTGAGGTATACCGTATCTCCAACCTTCAAGGGGCGCGGCAGCTTATAATCCTCATCAAGATCTATATTCTTGATCTCGATACCCGAAAGCATATCCTCGTTTCTCCTGAGACTATCGCGCACACTGTCCTTCGCGCTCTTCATAAGTCTGTCTCTTTCAGCCTTATCCTCTGCCTTTTTGATCTCATCAAGCTGCTTGAAAATAAATTCACTCGATGCTCTGGCGCTGTCCAGTATCTGCCTTGCCTTCAAAAGAGTTTTCGAGGCTTCATCTTCCGATCTTTTGATCTTCTTTTTAAGATCCTCTTCCGATCTAAGCTTGAACGCCTCGTATTCCTCTCGAAGCCTTTCGGCTTCATCCTTAGCTGCCTGCATCTTTATTCTATCGGAGTCAAGACGCTCGATAACGTCCTCGAAGCGCTTATTATCTCTCGCTATGAGCTGACCCGCTCTTTCGATAACGTCCTCGGGCATTCCTAGCTTCTCGGATATCGCAAACGCGTTTGATTTACCCGGAGTACCCACGATGAGCTTATAGGTAGGCCTCAACGTATCGATATCAAATTCGCACGAAGCATTTATTACGCCTTTGGTATCAAGGGCGTATGCCTTAAGCTCGGCGTAATGCGTCGTCGCAAGAGAAAGCGCGCCGCTTGATTGCGCCTTTTCAAGAATTGAAATAGCGAGCGCCGCTCCCTCGATAGGATCTGTTCCCGAGCCAAGCTCATCGAAGAGAACGAGAGTCTTAGGCGATAGATTTTCAAGGATATTAATTACGTTCACCATATGCGATGAGAAGGTCGAAAGCGAGGCTTCGATGCTCTGCTCGTCTCCGATATCAACAAGAATCCCCTCAAAAACGCCGATCTCTGAATCCTCGTATGCCGGTATCTGCAGTCCCGACTGAGCCATAAGAGTCAGAAGTCCGACAGTCTTTAAGGTGACAGTCTTACCGCCCGTATTAGGACCTGTTATAACAAGGGTATCGCAGGTTTCTCCGACGGCTACGTCGATAGGAACGACCTTATCCTTATCAAGAAGGGGGTGTCTCGCTCTCTTAAGCTTAACTGCTCTTTCCTTTGTTATTTTCGGCATTTCAGCCTTCATTGATATTGCAAGCGATGCGCAGGCGAATATAAAAGCTATCTCGGTTATGTTATGATAATTCAGAGTGATAAGCGAGCTTGCGTCTCCGCATTCAGCCGAAAGCGCTGCTAAAATTCGCTCTATCTCGTATTTTTCCTTCGACTCAAGGCTTTTAAGCTCGTTATTGGCATCAACTACCGCCATAGGCTCAACGAATAGAGTTGCGCCAGATGCGGACGTATCGTGAACGAGACCCTTCATCTCATTTCTATATTCAGCCTTGACGGGAACAACGTATCTGCCGTTACGCATGGTTACAATGTTTTCCTGGAGATATTTCAGCTTGCTGCCCGTAACGTAGCTTTGAAGGGTGTCCTTTATCTTGTTGTTTGCCTGGCGGATCTTGCGCCTGATATCTGCAAGCTCGGGGCTTGCTTCGTCCGCGATCATGTCCTCGGATAAAATCGACTTCTTTATCTTATCTTCAAGAGTTCGCGAGACGAGTATGCGATCAAAAAGCTCGTCCAGAGTAGTCGCGCTCTGCTTGTCAGTATTAATATAATCGTGAAGCATTCTTGCGCTGTACAGCAAGGATGCTATATCAAGCAGCTCCTTCGGCGAAAGGATCGCTCCTTTATAGGCTCTCTCTGCGGCGCCCGTTGTGCTTTCAGGCGCGCTGAACGTGGGATATCCCGATCTCGCTATCAGCTTTTTGGCATCATCCGTCCTTCTCTGACGAATGATAACCGCATCAAAATCGTCGGTAGGTACGAGCGCTCTCGCCTTTGCCGCAGCACCTTCTGTTGGAGCTACCGCAGCAAGCATTTCAATTATTTTATCATATTCAAGGGTCGTAAGTGTTTTCGCTGTAAAATGCATCAGTGTCTGACCTCTTTATAAAAATCAAGTGATTTAAAGCTTCTTTCAAGCTGATTGACAAGGTACTCCTCGCACGCATTTGAAACAAGCTTCATATCTTCATCGCTGACCGAAAATGAAAACAGCCTTTCCTGAGGGCAATGAACAAGATAAGCAAGAGCAGTCCTTGCGCCCTCTGATAAAAGAGTCACTATCCTGCTTTCGGTCGAAGCCGGATCGATAATTGGATTTTTCAAAATGTAATCGTCTCTGCAGGCGCGGCACTGTATATTGCCGCCCATTATATCAAAGAAAAAATCGCTCGACGACTTATGGCAGTCTCTGCATGAGAGGACCTCGGGCATAAAGCCTATGATCGAAAGTGCGCGTATCTCAAATGCCGCCTTAATCTTTTCAAGCGGATACTTACCCGATGAGATAGCGTAAAGGCAGTTTAAGGAAAGCCTCAGAAGCTCTGCATCAGGCTCCGCTGTAGTTACCTCGGAAAGAACCTCAACGATGTATCCTGCAAGTCCAAGCCTATCGAGAGACTCTCTTATTCCAAAAAATCCCTCTATAAGATTTGATTCTCTGACCCAGAGCTTATCCCCTTTTTTGTAAAGAATTATAGACGAATAGCAGTATTGCTGGGTAGAAGGCATATTTTTGTTGCGCAGCGATCTCGCTCCTTTTACCATAGCGGTCACGTTGCCCATTTCCTTGGTAAAAACAGTGATGAGCCTATCTGATTCGCCAACATTGACCGAGCGAAGTATAAGCCCTGTTACCTCTGTCAGCATATCAGTCCTCTGTGTATCCGAGATTAGCGATATTGAAAAGACTCTCTCTCCAGTTTTCCTTGACTCTTACGTATAATTCAAGGAATACCTTCGCATCGAGAAGAGCTTCAATATCCTCTCTGGCATGAGTACCTATCTTCTTGATAAGCGCTCCGCCCTTTCCGATTATAATTCCCTTATGAGTTGCCTTTTCGCAATATATCTCAGCGCGGATATTGATTCTTGTGCCTTTTTCCTCCCAGCCCTCGATAACGACCGCCGTGCCGTGGGGGATCTCCTCATTAAGATTGCGAAGGAGCTTCTCTCTTATTATCTCGGCAACCATCTGTCGCTCCGGCTGATCGGTCACGATCTCATCCGAGAAGAACCAATTGCTCTCGTATAAATATCTTCGGCATTCGTCTACAACGATATCAACGCCCTTACCGTTTTTAGCCGATACGGGAATGACGCTGTCAAAATCGAATTTCTCCGAATACGCTTTGATCGTCTTTGCTATATTCTCGGGTCGTACGGCATCGATCTTATTGATAACGAGGATAGCTCCGAGCCCTTTTGACTTGATACCGTCTATAAGCTGAGCCTCAATGTCTCCAACCTCTTCTCTCGCTTCAACAACAAGGATCACTCCGTCCGTTCCGCCAAGGGTATCCTTCGTAGTCTTGACCATAAAATCGCCAAGCTTTGTCCTCGGATTGTGAAGCCCGGGTGTATCGAGGAAAACGAACTGCTCCTCTCCGACGGTATGTATACCCGTTATCCTGTTTCTCGTAGTCTGAGGCTTTTTGGATACTATCGCTACCTTCTCGCCTATTATTGAATTCAAGAGAGTCGATTTTCCAACGTTGGGCCTGCCTACTATCGCTATAAATCCTGTCTTTGTCATATCCTTATCCTTCTTTAATCTTCATCGGGAAATAAAGCATTCATTATTTCCTTTTGCTTTCTGCATTGAAGCTCGTCGTCCTCGGGGCTACGCTCGTGATCGTATCCAAGCAGGTGCAGGGTCGAATGAACTGCTAAAAACATAAGCTCTTTTTTGAAATAGCTTCCTATTTCTTCCGCCTGCGCCTTAGCTCTCGGAACGGAAATAACTATATCTCCGAGAGATGCTACCGGCTCTAAGATATCGGACATAAGCTCGTCCGTCTCGTAAAGAGGAAAAGAAAGAACGTCCGTCTCCTTATCTATCCCTCTATGCTCCTTATTCAAGCCTCTTATATATTCGGGTGAGCAAAGAGTTACGGATATCTCCGCAGGGCGGTCGAAGCCTTCCCTATCAAGCGTTGCGCATATGGCGCATCTTAAAAGATACTTTACCGAATAATCTATTTCTTCGAATTTTTCTGTTGCGCTGAAGCTTATAAATACATCCTTTTTCATTTTTTCTCCTTAATCCTCGGAAGGCGCCGTCCTCTTTACGCGGAAGCTCTGCTTCTTCGGCTGATTTTTCTCATATTTTTCGTATGCGGAAATTATCTTCCTTACAAGGTGATGCCTTACAACGTCACGCTCGGTGAAGTTGAATATTGATATTCCCTCGATGCCCTCAAGCACCTGCGTTGCGATAGCAAGTCCGCTTTTTTTGCCAAGAGGCAGGTCGGTCTGCGAAAGGTCTCCCATCACGACTGCTTTGGAATTAAATCCAAGCCTCGTCAGGAACATTTTCATCTGCTCGGGAGTCGTATTCTGCGCCTCATCGAGTATGATAAAAGAATCGTCAAGCGTTCTTCCTCTCATATAGGCAAGAGGAGCGATTTCAATCGTGCCCTTTTCAAGGTATTTCTGATAGTTTTCCGCGCCAAGCATCTCAAAAAGCGCGTCATAGAGAGGTCTAAGATAAGGGTCTATCTTGCTTTGAAGATCACCCGGCAAAAATCCGAGACGCTCTCCTGCTTCAACGGCGGGTCTTGTAAGTATAATTCTCGTGACGGCTTTATCGCGAAGCGCCTCGACCGCCATAGCGACTGCAAGGAAGGTCTTACCCGTTCCCGCGGGGCCGAGTCCGAGTATTACCGTGTTTTTCTTTATTGCATCTATATACTTTTTCTGACCGAGAGTCTTGGCTTTTATCGGCTTTCCCCTGTTTGTAACGCATATCACGTTGCCCGTGTGAAGCTCTTCGCCGTCCGCAAGTCCGTCGCGGACAAGACCTATAACGTATTCAACAGTCTCCTGACTTATCGTCTCGCCGTCTCCTATCATCCTTTTCAGATACTCCAGCACCTTCGCTGCAAAGTCAACGTTGACGTTATCGCCGTTAATAAGTATAGCGTCACCGGACGTGGAGTCCTGGCTTCTATTGGATATCCTTACGTCAAACGAGCGCTCGATGAGCCTTACGTTAGCATCGAATGCGCCAAAAAGCGCAGATGTTGCTTCATTTGATTTTGTCAATACAATTTTTTCAGCCATTTTCCGCTCCTTTCTCTCTAACAAAATATTTTTCCTCACCTATATCTGCCAAAACGGTCATTTTAGATCTCATCGTATATCCACCGTCTGAAAATGCCCCTTCGGTCGATATCTTTAAAAGCTCCGCATCCGATAGCTTAAGCATTCTGATTGCGGCAAGCCTTCTCGAGGCAACTGCAGATAGCTCGGTATCGTTTCTCGATATCACTCTTTCGGTATTGATCTCGCTGTATTTCTTGCTTATCGCAAGCGGAAGTCTTACCGAATTAAATAAAACGATAGTCTCCTCCGATTCTATTATAGCATATTCATTCTTTATTTTTCCATAGTTTTTATAAATATTTATTGGAAAATTAAAAATTTTTACACTCAGCTCGAGCATTTCACCCTGCTTTCGAACAGTCTCTGTTTCCACACTGCTGACAGTTACAGATGCCTCTCTGTATATTCTACCGATGACTTCCCCCTCTGCCCTAACAAATCCACCGCCCTTTTCCTCGGGGATGATACCTGATATCAAAAGCTGCCCCTTTGAGACCGTATCACCTGCTTTAACCATAGCGATGCCGCTCTTTACCGATATTTCTTCAATAACACCGTCCTCGCTTGCAACGATATTGGAATACCCGTTATTTGCGCTGAGCTCCCCCGTTGAATTCTTTTCACCGACCTTTACGTAAGCTACCGTTCCGCGGCGATTTACATTGATCCAACCGATCCTATCCGAGGATGAAAGAACATCGCTTTCCACTTTATCGCGAGAAAGCGATCGCCAAAATGATCCTGCCCTAAGCCCCGAGCTGTAAAGCTCATCCCGTATTTCATATTCATCTATCGGAGAGCTTCCCTCTACTCTGACATCCCACACAACGGAAAACGCCAGTATGTAATATACGGCAAGGACTGCCATGGCGGCAAATACTCCAAAACGACTTTTATTCTTAAGCGCTATCCCCGGGATGCCGCGTATCTCTCCGTAAATCACGTTCATACCCGAAAACGCATTTTTATATCTTTTGAGCCTGAAGAGAGGAACCTCAATATAATTATGTTCGTTTATTTCGGATGAGAGATTTTCTCTTAAGAGAATATTTGCGACCCGAGCCCGATCTTTCTCATCAAAGCTTATTCTTACACACCCGAAAAGAGCATTTAAAGGTTTCATATTTTTCTCATTTTTCCTTTCGAAAAAAATATTATATTATCAATTTTACCCGAAATATGTAAACATTTAAATTCATATACAACTATATTCAGCTTACTTCCCGTCATTGTTACGCTACCGGATCGAGTCAAGATTTTGATAACATTATCCGACATTTCCGAAACGCCAATAACTCCAGAGACGATAAAAGATGCTTTATCTCCCACGACGTCACCCTCAATATGATATTGCCACTTCGGTACAATATTCTTATTTTCTTGCCCATCCTTTTTTTCGCGTGCGGTCATTATTTTTCCCTTCCAATCATAAATCTTAGTATAATCTATGTCTCGGAGAAGAAAAAATGAACCAAAAGTATCAATTGGCAGGATCTTCCTTCAAGTCTGATATAATAAAAATATTTCGTCCGCTCTTAACCTTAGCATTAATACTCGCGGTTTTTCTTCTCTCGCTCCTATACTCAGATAGAATATCTCACTCGGTAAAAAGCGGGCTTATGCTTTGCGCAAACGTAATAATCCCCTCAGTCTTCCCTTTTATGATACTTTCCGATCTCCTTTACAGATTTCTTGACTTTAGTTCAATGAAGCGTTTGGGAAGCGTTTTTGAGAGAGTCTTCCGAATAGACCGAGCAGGGTTGTATCCTTTTTTTCTTGGTATTCTATGCGGCTTTCCTCTCGGAGTCAAATGCGTTTGCGATCTTTATAGCGACGGCGTGCTAAGTAAAAATGAAGCCGAAAGGCTTATTGGTTTTTGCAATAATACCGGTCCCGCCTTCCTTGTTGCCGGGGTGGGAGTAGGCTTAAGAAAAAGCTTACCCGAGGGATTGATCATATATATATCAATGGGTCTCTCCGCTATTATCGTTGGTATCCTTTTTTCCATAAATGAAAGGATGCCCAAGTCCTCCGATACAAATCTTCTTAAAAGAGACTTTTCGCTTACCTCATCGATAAAGAACGCCGGCTTTGGAACTCTCGGGGTCTGCTCGTATCTTACTTTTTTCGCATGCATCGTTGGACTATTGCGCGGCCTTTTGGGAGAAACTCTTCCTTATCTTTTAATAATATCCTTTATAGAGATAGGCAGCGCCGCAAGCATTCTTTCTAAAACCGCTATATTATCTTCTTCTCTTACTCTTCTATTTACCTCATTCGCAGTGGGCTTCTCCGGGCTTTCCGTTCATCTTCAAGCGATATCATACTTAAACGAAACTGATATTTCGGTAAAAAAATACTTCGTTATGAAGCTCCTTGAAGGTATCTTTGCCGCTGCGATCACATTTATCTTATCAAAAGTATTTTTATAATCGAGTAGGAAGCTAACCATTAATTGATTAGCTGTCCTCTCACACCACCGTGCGTACCGTTCGGTACACGGCGGTTCAATCATAAATGATGCAGAGACTTGTACGCCTCGGATATGTCATAATATCCTCGGTATGCA
>JAFTQV010000031.1 GCA_017462605.1 Clostridia bacterium
GACTTGGGGCAACCTTTTGCAAATGGTTTGACCCAATAGAATTTCTCTCCTGTTCGCTCTGCTTCTTGCAATCGGTCTATGATTTTCTGAGTGATTATTTTATTGACATTCATAAAAAGCACATCCTTTCTATCGTTTCTGATATAAGGATGTCAGATATACTTTTTAATCAAGAATACATTTTACGGCAAAAACGATATGAGGAAAAAGAAAACGGGACTGCACGAAAAAGTGCAGTCCCATAAAAAACTCTATATTTTTTCGAGGTCTGTGGGGATGAATTGGGGATAAACGACCAAATCAGCAGTTCAAACCATCAAAAAATGCCGATATATCAAGGATTTTCTCAATCAAGGGGCTTCATTGTCGGGAACAGAAGCACATCGCGGATAGATGCGCTATCTGTAAGAAGCATAACCATACGGTCGATACCGTAGCCGATGCCGCCTGTAGGAGGCATACCGAGCTCAAGCGCATAGAGGAAGTCCTCATCGGTAGTATTAGCTTCCTCGTCGCCCTGTGCAAGGAGTGCTTCCTGCGCTTTGAAGCGCTCACGCTGGTCGATCGGGTCGTTAAGCTCGGAATATGCGTTACACATTTCCCAGCCGTTCATGAACATCTCGAAGCGCTCAACGTACTCGGGATTATCGGGCTTCTTCTTGGTAAGAGGCGAGATCTCGATCGGGTGATCCATAACAAACGTCGGCTGAATGAGGTGCTCCTCTACAAACTCCTCGAAGAAGAGGTTAAGGATATCGCCCTTAAGATGACGCTCCTCATACTCAACGTGGTGCTCCTTTGCAACCGCGCGTGCTTCTTCAAGCGTTTTGATCTCATTGAAATCGACGCCGGAATACTTCTTAACAGCATCAACCATCGTTATACGCTCAAAGGGCTTGCCGAGGTCCATTTCGACGCCGTTATAAGTGATCGTGGTCGTACCGAGAACCTCCTGAGCTACATGTCTGAACATATTTTCGGTAAGATCCATCATACCGTGGTAATCGGTATATGCCTGATAGAGCTCCATAAGCGTAAACTCAGGATTATGACGAGTGTCAAGTCCTTCGTTACGGAAAACTCTGCCTATTTCATAGACCTTTTCAAGGCCGCCTACGATAAGACGCTTTAAGTAAAGCTCAAGAGAGATACGAAGCTTAACGTCGATATCAAGGGCGTTAAAATGCGTATCAAAGGGTCTGGCAGCCGCGCCGCCTGCGTTCTGAACGAGCATAGGAGTTTCGACCTCCATAAAGCCCTGTCCCTCGAGGTAACGGCGAATTGCGTTTATGATCTTAGAACGGTTTATAAATGTCTTCTTCGTTTCCTCGTTCATTATGAGGTCAACGTAACGCTGACGGTAACGCATATCGGTATTTGTAAGACCGTGGAACTTCTCAGGGAGTATCTGCAAGCTCTTGGAAAGAAGCGTTACAGAGGTTGCGTGAATCGATGTCTCACCTGTCTTCGTCTTAAAAACGGTTCCCTTAACTCCGATAACGTCGCCTATATCTAGCTTCTTGAAGGAAGCGTAGGATTCCTCGCCGAGGTCGTCACGTGTAACGTACGACTGTATGTTTCCTGAAAGATCCTGAAGGTTGCAGAAGGATGCCTTGCCCATGATGCGCTTTGACATCATTCTTCCTGCAACAGATACTTCTTTACCCTCGTATGCGTCAAAATCCGCCTTGATCTCAACTGCGTGATGAGTCTGGTCGTATTTAGTGATCACGAAGGGATCCTTACCCTGTGCCAGAAGATCTGCGAGCTTTTCTCGTCTTACCTTTAAGAGCTGACCTATATCCTGTTCGGGCTGATTGTTATTCTGTCTTTCGTTATCCATTGTTTTTACCTGCCTTTAGGTATTTTACTTCATTATCTCTCTGATTTCGAGCTTGATAACTCCGCCGGGAGTATGAACGTCAACGGTGTCACCAACGGCTCTGCCGATAAGTGCCTGACCGATAGGAGACTGATCGGAGATCTTATTTTCGATAGGGTCTGCCTCGGTAGAACCGACGAGAGTGTACTCGATCTCTTCGTCAAACTCAATGTCGTAAACGAGAACGCGGTTTCCGACGTTAACAGCGTCTGTATTTACCTCGCTATCGGAAATAACCTTAACGTGCTTAAGACTTTCTTCAAGCTCACTGATGCGTGCCTCCGTCTTTGCCTGCTCGTTCTTTGCCTCGTCGTACTCGCTGTTCTCGGAAAGGTCACCGAAGGAAAGCGCAACTCTGATCGCCTCAACTACTTCCTTTCTCTTGGTCGTCTTGAGATACTCAAGCTCCTCCTGAAGCTTCTTGAGTCCTTCTTCGGTAACAATGATCTGCTTTGCCATGATTAATTTCTCTCTTTCTTTGTCTATGATACTTTATTGTTTATTATTTAGCCGCGAGTGCTTCAGCGGCAACTTTCAGCTGGTTATCGTTCTCGTCTGTCAGCTTATAAAAACCGATTTTTTCGGCTTCCTCCGAAAGATCGACGATCACATCGGGAATAACACCCACTCCGTCGTAATTCACTCCTGAAGGGGGATCGTATCTGCCCGTTGTGAATTTAAATGCGGAACCGTCTGGGAGCATATACATCGTCTGGAATACGCCCTTTCCGTAGGTCTTATTGCCCACGAGAACCGCATCGTACTTCCCTTCCTTCGCGTAATCGCGAAGAGCAGCGGCAAACAGCTCTGCAGCACTTGCTGTATTTTTGTTTACAAGGACTGCAACGCTTGCATCAAGGAGGGATTCGCCTGAATCGAACGACATCTCTTTACCAGAGGCGTATTTGATATATGCGAGCTTTCCTTTTGGAAGCAGATAATCAAGCGTCGAAATTATACTGTTCAGCTCTCCGCCACCGTTATTTCTAACGTCAAAAACAAATTTCGTACATCCCTTGGATTTAAGATCCTCAACTGCCGCTTTAAATTCGTTAGGAGTTTCGGCGTTGAACGACGTTATTCTTATAATACCGATCGACGCGTCCATAGAATAAACTCTATGCTTTAC
Source organism: Clostridia bacterium (assembly GCA_017462605.1). Classification (GTDB taxonomy): domain Bacteria; phylum Bacillota; class Clostridia; order Oscillospirales; family CAG-272; genus UBA1740. The sequence goes on from JAFTQV010000031.1 coordinate 3,012, forward strand.
CGTAACGACTGCAACCGAATCGCGGGTGCAAACAATATCGCTTTCGGCGCCGTCTCGGCTTACTGTGATCTTAACCGACGTACCCTTATCGCCCTTTATGAGGTCGACTGCGGCATAATATCCAACCTCGGTAACACGCGAGCCGTCAATAGCGACGATAAAGTCGCCAACGAGTATTCCACTCTTTTCTGCAGGTGAATCGGGAATTACGTCAACGACCTCGATCGTATTTGATACAAGATCATATATAACGTTAACTCCAATACCGACAGCATTACCTCTGAATTCCTCCAAATATGCCTCATATTCGCTTGATGTCATGTACTGACTGTACTGATCTCCGATACCTGACAGATAACCGCGAATAATAGAATGCTTAAGCTCCTCGTCGTCAACGTCTCCGAGATAATTCTCGTTTATCAGCTGTTCGACTGTAAGAATTGAGCTCATGTAACTATTTTCGGTCAGAATCGAGTTCAGGTCCTTGTTATGCTGAACGTTCATTATTACAAACGTCGTGTTAAAGGTAATTATCATCGCAACAAGGACAGAAACGATGACAGTTATTAGCGAAAACTTTTTCTTCATGTTATGCTGCTCTACCTTAAATACCCTTGCCCAGCCACGTTACGGGCTGGGCATAGATCTATTATATTCAAATGATGTAGCTATAATGCATTACCATCCGGATGGCGTAAGCTTACCCGTAAGAACCTTATTCTTTATCGGGTCAACGTATTTGCCATTATGTAGAATAACGAGCCAGGACTCTGTCGTTGAACCGTCCTTGTGAAGCGGGTCGGTTTTTTCGCCGTTAACGCGAACCTCAAAATGGAGGTGATATCCGGTAGAAGAACCGGTCTTTCCAACGTAGCCGATAACTTGTCCACGCTTTACCTTCGCACCTGCACTTACGGCTCTGCTTGACATATGAGCGTAGCAGGTAGCGATCTTTCCGCCGTGGTCAATAATTACGTAGTTACCGTAACTACTGTTATATTTAGAAGTAATAACAGTTCCATCATCGGCAGCATATATTTTATCTCCGGCAATGTCTCCTGAGCTGGGTCCTACAATATCGATTCCCTGATGAAAATCCTTCTCGCCAAATACAATACGCTTTCCGTAAGGCGAGCTGATTCGCTTATTTACAGGATCGACAGGCCAAAGAAGCTTTTTATTCAGATCCTCAAGCTGCTGCTCTTGATATTTCTTAATAAGCTCTTCAAGCTCTTTATCAAGCTCTTTTTCAAGAGCAACCGCGTTCTTTTTGACCTTTTCATACGCCTTTTGGTCACTCTTCAGCTTATTAAGCTGCTCTTCGGCTTCATCCAAGCTCTTCTGAAGCTCTTTTTCAGATTCTGCCTGATATGCGCCAAGCTCGAGCGTCTGCTTCTTCGCGTCCTCAATAGTAGTCTTCATTCTGTTGAGATCAACTATCTCGGCTTCAAGCTCTTCAAGAACCTTTTGCTCGTATGTAACTATCGCACCGAGATTATCTACTCTCGTCAGAAAATCAACAAGACCATCTGAGTCAAACAGAATTTCAAGATAACCCGTCGTTCCATCCTCATAAGAGTGACAGATGATCTCAAGGAAATCCTCATATTTTACCGCAATACTCTGCTCTTTCTCATATATCTTGGTTTCGGGTTGATTTATAAGCAGCTCGTAATTTGCAATAAGATCCTTAGTATTTGAAATGTTATTTCTTAAATTGCTGATCTTTAATTCGATCTGCTCTACGATCTCGAGATAGTTTTCGATATTGCCTTTAAGAGTGTTTAGCTTGCTGTTTGCATCGTCAATTTTTTTATCGTTTGCCGCGATCTTATCCTCTAGCTTTTTAATATCAGCTTCGGTAATTTTTGCAGCATCGGTCACCAATACATTATTTGGCATATAAGTTGCCATAAATGCAGCTAACATCGAAAAGACAAGAACCGATGAAATTATTTTTACGATCTTTTTCATCTTTTTCTCCTTTAAGCATTACGCTTTCAAATTCTTTCTGATTGATATCATACTTCCGATTAGACCGGTAAGAACGCCTGTTATGATGCAACCGAAGAAGATAAGAACTCCGATCTTGGAGAAAGGCACGATCTCGATCATGCTGAGATCTGCTGCGACCATCTTGTGTATGTATCCGTATACGTACCACTGAACGAAGAACGCGAGCAGACCGGAGAATACACCGATAATTGCGCCTTCAAGCTGGAACGGCAGAGATATGAACCATTTTGTAGCGCCGAGGTAACGCATTATCGAGATCTCCTCGCTGCGGTTAGCAACGGTGAGCTTGATTGTGTTTATGATAACGAATATACTTACGATAAAGAGGATCACCATAAACCATGAGAAGATCATAACGACGCCGCTTTTCAGATTCTCGATAGTCTTTGCGATATCTGCACGGCAACGCACCTTATCAACGCCTTCAATGCTTTCAAGCTGCAATTCAAGCGAATCTATCTTTGAATTGTCCTCATAAGTGACGAGGAAAGTATCGGGGAAAGGATTTTCACCGTCCGTAAGAAATGACTGCAGACCCGGATAATCCTTATACTGGTCGAGCTGATCCTTCAGCGTCTCATTTTTCGGAACGTAGCTTATTCCGTTTTCGGCGACGTTATCAAGAAGGGCTATTTGCTCCTTTACGTGCTTAAGCTTCAACTCCGAATCGGAAGGAATCGGCTCCGTTACTTCACCGTTTGAGTCGTACGCAAGAGTATATTCCTCAAATTCAGGCATATTATTCCAAATTGCGTAGAAGTTGATTCTGCCGCCTTTTACGTCCTGCTCTGAGATAATGTATTCGCCCGTTATAGCTCCCGTCGAGCCGTCGTGCGATAACGACCAGCCCTTGAATTTAAGGGTAGGATTTTGAGGAACGGGATCATCTGGGAACGTGATCGTTGAGCCGACGGTATACTCCGTAGTATCGGCGCTCAGTTCATTTTCAAGAGCAACACCGCTCAGATTAAAGCTTGCCGTAAACTTGTCCTGATTCGGGGTGTTTTCCCAAACAGCGTAAAAGCGTATCTCGCCTGCAACGGCATCATCGGGATTTACCTTATATTTATCGCCCGGCTCATACTGAACCTCGGTTCCGCCGAGCTCGGTAGTCCAGCCGAGGAACGTATTGTTTTCAGAAGCAGGTCCTTCCGGAAGTGTCCTTTCGTCTCCCTCAAGGTACGGGGCATCTGCATAAACGAAAACTACGATTTCGTTAAGGTCGCCGATAGAATCCAGGTTCGTATTTATATTTATAAGCAGCATCGAAAAGCAACCCGTAACGATCAGACAGGAAAGGAGAACAATAACGGATGCTACCGTCATCATTCTGTTTCGCCACATTCCCTTGAAGGCGGATGATATGAAGAATGACGGTCTATACCTTCTCATTGAACATACCTCCGACTCTGTCACTCGTTACGACACCGTTTTCTATTGTAACGACGCGCTGATGAAAATAGTCTACAAGCTGTTTTTCGTGTGTTACAACGATAACTGTCTTATTTTTCTTATGAATTTTAATGAGCAGATTCATTATTTCGAGACTACGTCGAGGGTCTATATTACCCGTCGGCTCGTCCGCAATAATGGTTTTTGCGTTATTTGCAAGTGCTCTTGCAAGAGCAACTCTTTGCTGTTCGCCGCCCGAAAGCTGATTCGGGAACACGTTTCTCTTATCAATGAGTCCAACGGTTTCGAGCACCTTACCGACCGTTCTCTTTATCTTTGCTTTCGGCTCGCCGACGATCTCCATTGCAAAAGCAACGTTTTCATATACTGTCATATCCGGAATCAGTCTGAAATCCTGGAAGACCACTCCGATACGGCGTCTGTAATACGGGATCTTGCGCTCCGGCATATTAACGAGATCGAATTCATCGACCGTAAGCGAACCGTCGGTAATGGTCTCCTCACGCGTCAGCAGCTTAGTCAGAGTAGACTTACCTGCACCTGAAGCACCGACTATAAATACGAACTCGCCGTCCTCGATCGTAAGATCGACGCCGTCAAGAGCGACAGTGCCGTTATCGTATATTTTTTTGACGTTTTTGAATTCTATCATAACGCAAATACCGACTTTCGTAATTAAAGCTTAAAAATGTTTGCCTCTGCAGTTACGCAAAAGCCGGAGCAGCGGTTTTTACCGCTCCTCCGAATTTTGTAGTGGTCAAATGTCTATTAGTATTTAGAGGGCTTAGACGTAAGATACATCTTAACCATAAGAGCGACCTTAAAGGTTATAGCATGCTCGAACTCACGAAGGTCAAGACCTGTGAGCTTGCGCACCTTTTCAAGGCGGTAAACGAGAGTATTTCTGTGTACGAAGAGCTTACGCGAGGTCTCGGACACGTTGAGATTATTCTCGAAGAAGCACTGGATCGTCATAAGAGTTTCGCGGTCAAGACTCTCAAGCGAGCCCTTCTTGAATACCTCCTGAAGGAACATTTCGCAAAGAGTCGTCGGAAGCTGATATATAAGACGTCCGATTCCAAGGTTTTCGTAGCTAACGATATTCTTTTCGGTATCAAATACCTTACCGACCTCGATAGCAACCTGCGCTTCCTTATAGGAACGGGCAAGATCACGGATGTTTTCAACAGCAGTACCGATACCGACGGAAACCTTGGTATAGAACTCAGCGCCAAAGGTATCAACGATACTCTTAGCGAGCTTTTCGATCGCCTTCATATCAACAGAGGGCTTAACTTCCTTAACGAGAGCGATGTCATTTTCGCCCACGCTGATAACGTAGTCCTTATTCTTATCGGGAAACATATTCTGAACCATCTGGTAAGGGACGATCTCGTTCTTACCGTGGAACTTGATAAGAAGGACTATACGAACAACGTCGTTGCTGAAATGAAGCTCCTTAGACTTAGGATAAATATCGGTCGGAAGGATATTGTCAAGGATCACGTTCTTAATGAACGACGCTTTATCGTACTTATCGTCGTAAAGACTCTTTACGCTGCTCAGAGATACAGCAAGAATAGATGCTAGGCGCTCTGCCTGCTTGTCCTCGCCCTCAACAAATACAACGAATTCAGCTCTTACGCCGGTATCAAGAGGACGATATGTATATCCGCCTGTCATAACGGTATCCGAGGTATAAGAAAGCTCGTCACGTATTCCCTGACGAATACCTCCGATCTTCGTTAAGTCACTGCAGGAGATGATGATTCCGTTGCTGTCTATAACACCGATAACTCGGTCAACAGCATCCTTCATCTGATGAATTATTCCCTGAAACAAGCGGTTAGACATAATTTGCCCTCCAAAGTTAATTGAATAGTAAATAAGTTATATGCCAAGCTCATAGTAGAGCGATAGACACGATAGAACGAACGTCGGCGCGGTCTCGCAGCGGAGTATGCGCGGTCCGAGTCCCGTAAGAAGCAGACCCTTCTCTCTTGCAAGAGCGGCTTCCTTTTCGGAAAATCCGCCCTCAGAGCCGACGACAACCGATATTTCGCTTACGTCTTTGCTGAGAATCCGTCCGAGAGGGAGCGTTCCGTCCGCCTCATAGCAGAAAAGCGGAAGATCGGCTTCAAGAGCTTTATCAAGCATTTGCTCGTAAGAAAGGATAGGATTAACAGCGGGAACGATTCCGCGCCCGCACTGCTTGGCCGCCTCGTAAGCGATACGGTTAAGGCGCTCGAGCTTTCGCTCAAAGCCGTCGCCTGCCTTAGCGATACATCTTTCGCTCATAAACGGCGTAACCGAATAAGCTCCGCATTCGACTGACTTCTGAACGACAGTATCGAACTTATCTCCCTTCGGAAGCGCGATATAAACACGTATCTTAACGGGCGATTCCGAGAGACATTTCCCTGCCGATACGACCTCCGCTACAACCTCATCATCCGAAAATGAAACGAGCTTACAGTTAAGCAGCGTTCCGTCAGGCAGACACACCGATATCTCCTCGCCTTTTTTCATACGAAGAGAACGTGAGATATGGTAGGCATCTTTTCCGCTTATAGTAACCGTAGATCCGCTATACGCGCTTGAGTCAACAAAAAATCTCTGCATAAACGAAAAGCCATCCGTATCTGACATCATTTAGGTCTATATCGTATAATCCGATATTTCTTATATAATATAATACAATATTTTTGCATAAATGTCAAGTTTTTTATCACGTTTTTTGTAAATAAAAACGAAACATATATAACAAATGAACAAAAAACGGGTTAATTTATGTACTATTAAGATATATACCCCCGAGGAGAGCATCCTCGGGGGTATACGCTTATTTTGGATTATTCCTCAACGGGCGCCTCGGTTTCCTCAGCAGGAGCTTCGGTTGCCTCGAGAAGAGTACGCATCGAGAGACTGATCTTGTGGTTCTCGGTATCAACCGCGGTGATCTCAGCGTTAACAACGTCGCCAACAGAAAGAACGTCGGAAGGAGTCGCGATCTTTTTATCGGTGATCTGATAGATGTGGATAAGTCCGTCAACCCCGGGAACTACCTCAGCAAATGCGCCGAAAGGCATAAGACTTACGATCTTAACCTCAGCAACGTCACCTACGGAGTACTTAGCGGTAAATACGTTCCAAGGATTTGTCTCCTCGGTCTTATAGCCGAGAGAGATGCGCTTTGCTTCAGCGTCGAATTCCTTAACGAACACCTTGATGACCTGACCAACGGATACTACGTCAGCGGGGCTCTTGATTCTGGTCCAGGAAAGCTCGGTTCTATGTACCATACCGTCAACGCCGCCGAGATCTACGAATGCGCCGTAAGAGGTGATGGACTTGACCTCGCCCTCGTACTGCTTACCAACCTCAACGTTTGCCCAGAAGTCGGCCTCAAGCTGCTTTCTTGCCTCATTCTTAACCTTGCGGATAGAAGCAACTGCACGCTTTCTGTCCTCTCTTACCTCGATGATCTTTGCCTGCTGCACAGTGCCGACAAGCTCATTAAGGTCGAAGTCCTTGGGGGTTCCGGTCTGCGATGCGGGAACGAAGATACGGTTTCCGTCGTAGTTAAGAAGAACGCCGCCCTTGATAACTTCACATACGGTGCCTTCGATAACGGTGCCTTCGTTGTAAGCATCGAGGATCTTAGTGAAGCGGAGCTTATTGTCTATTCTCTTCTTCGAGAGAGTAGCAACGCCGTCGCGGTCGCTTACCTTGATAACGACTGCCTTGATCTCGTCACCGGGCTTGAATGCTTCGGTGAGCTTAAGGGTAGGATCGTCTGTTACTTCGTCGTATGCGATTATGCCGGTAAACTTTGCGCCGAGGTCGACGTGAAGCTCTCCGGAAGATACAGATGTAATAACACCCGTTACCGTTTCTCCTGTATTTAAAGTTTTCAGCGAGCTTTCAAGCATTTCTGCAAAGTTCTCGC
>JAFTQV010000032.1 GCA_017462605.1 Clostridia bacterium
CTCAAGCTTCTTAAGATGCTCGATTGACTTCTTGATGGTAGCAAAGTTAGTAAGCATACCGCCGGGCCAACGGGAATGTACATAGTAAAGTCCGCATCTTTCAGCCTCTTCCTTAATGGTGTCTGCAGCCTGCTTCTTGGTTCCTACGAAAAGAACAGTGCCGCCTTCCTGAGCAAGCTCGGAAACGTAATTGTAAGCCTCCTCGAACTTCTTGAGAGACTTCTGAAGGTCAACGATATGAATACCGTTTCTGTGAGTGAAGATGTACTCAGCCATCTTCGGGTTCCACTTCTTGGTAGGGTGACCGAAGTGTACGCCTGCTTCAAGCAGCTGCTTGATTGTAATTTCGAACATTTTAATGTTCCTCCTTGGTTTTTTCCTCCACGATGGCATAACGCTGTGACTCAAAAGAGCACCGACAGCATACCGACCCACCGTGTGTGTTCTTATAATCTGCACGTTTCGCGCGCAGTCTTGAATATAATATCATATATTACGCACGTGTGCAAGTAGATTTTTTGATTTTTAGAAAAGTTTACAAATTGTTCACAAATGATCAGTATTGATAGTTTATCATAGTTTATGTCCTATGTCAAGACACAATTTACAAAAAAAGGAAAATCTTATGGCAAGAATAATTGATACTGAACGCAAAAATATAATAGGATCTACGCTGAAGAGATTAAGAGAATCAAAAAATCTGAGTCAGAAGGATCTATCTGTAAAGCTCGAACTTCTCGGAGTTTACGTTTGCCGAGGATCTATATCAAGAATTGAGGATTATTCAAGAACCGTTACCGATATTGAGCTTTATGCTTTAGCGACCGCGCTCGGAGTCGGAATTCAGGATCTTTTAGAGGTATAGCTGAAAAACTGAGCTTAGCCGCATTAAAGCGATGAATTTTTGCGCATTTCGCTCGCTGAGTATTGCAAAGGCGAGGATTTTGTGATACAATGGGTAAAAATGCTTATAGCTGAAAGTAGCTTAACCAAACCGCTCCTTTCGGTTACAGACGGAGGAACTATGCTTTTCAACTCAAAAAGGCTATATCTCAATACATCGCTCTGGCTTCTTTTGGGATATGCTCTCTCGTTTGCTCTCTACTATATTTCAAACTACCTTGTTATAACAGATCTTACCGCATACATATGGCTTTTTGTCAGCAGAGCGACGTATCTTCTTATGCCCACTGCGGCGGCTCTCGTTATCTTCATATGCTCGGGGTTTGACGGATATCAAAAGTCGATACTGCTTTCTATCCCCTTCGCTCTCGCGAGGCTCGTCTATTTTATTCCCTCTTACTATCTTGACTATATCGTTGAAGGCTTTGACTCGCTCGAATCGCTTGGAATCGCTGCTGTGATCTCGCTTCTTGAAGCGGCGGTGAGCTTCGGAGTTACTCTCCTTATATTTATTATACTCAAGCTTCTTTCCGAGAAGCTCGGCAAAAAGCCCTCGCGCGAGCTTATTTCAAAAAAGACGGTCTTTGATTTTTACGATCCCACCGCGGTAGCTATTATGGCAGTCTCGGCGATCGCTTCGATCTATTTTATTATAAAGGAAGTAATCGACACGGTAGTATTCACAATTGAATACGGCGGTGACTTCACCGCGCCCGAATTCATATTTATTCTTATATCCTACGTTTTTGATATTCTTATAGCTCCGATATATTTTTTCATACTTGCTTACATCAAAAACGGCATTATGGAGAGGCGGAGCGCAGAGCCTGAAAACGGCTGATTTTTGAGCTTAAGAAAAAAAATAAAAAACTTTTCAAAAACACTTGCATTTTAAAAAACTATGTGATATAATAAAGGACGTTGATTTATAAACAGTAAAAAAATCTCGCCGCCAGGCGAAGATTTGGGAGGTATCAAAATGGCAAAGTGCAGTATCTGCGGAAAGGGTGTTACCTTTGGTCACAACGTTTCTCACTCTAACCGTAAGACCAACAGAACTTGGAAGCCCAACATCCGTAAGGTTAAGGCAGTTGTAAACGGAACCAATCAGACGGTTAGCGTCTGCTCCCGTTGCCTTCGCTCCGGTAAGGTTGAGCGCGCTTAATTAAAAAAGACTTTCGCATATTCGGCGAAGGTCTTTTTTAATATTTATTTGAAAATGCATTACGCCTTTTGCGACTGCCGCATTCCCTCTTCGGCTTTATCCTCCCTTGAAGCCTTGGGGTTCTTACCCGTCCTTCTGCCTCCGCACAGAGCGCTGAGAGAATCCGCAGTTGCTTCGCACACCGATATTATTCTTTTTTCTCTTGGGGATCTATCCGTTGTTTCAAAAAAATACATAGAGGATAACCCCAAGGTCTATTCATATTTAAACCTCGCTTTTGGCAAGAGCAACGTTATCCTTTCTGGCGCCGAGGCGAAGGAAGGCTATCCTGCCGAGGCCGCCTTTAATGCGCTCAGAATAGGTTCACGTCTTTTTTTCAGACCCAATGATATTGCGCCCGAGATACCGAGGCTTTCCGAGAAAAAAGGGCTTTCGCTCCATCACGTTCGCCAAGGCTATCCTGCCTGCGTGACTCTTGGGGTCTCGGACTCCGCTGCTATAACCTCAGACTGCGGTATGGCTCGCGCTATGCGCTCGGCAGGGGTCGACGTTCTCCTTATCGGTGACTCGCAAAATATAAAGCTGCCGCCTTACAGCAACGGTTTTTTGGGAGGGGCGGCAGGGTCTTATAAGGATGATATATTTTTCGTCGGTGACCTTTCCTGCCACCCCGAGCATAATACTATCGAAGATTTTATAGAGTCCCATGGAAAAAGAGCAATTTCTCTTATGCCCGAAGAAGGGTCGCTATACGACGTCGGCGGCATTCTCTTTATCTGACTTCGGTCGGAAGCAGGCAAAAAGCGCGCCCGCAAGCGGAAGCAAGAGTAATCCGAATATACCGAATACCGCATAGCCAACGTACATAAGAAAAAGAGAAAGAAGCGGATGAATGCCGAGGTTTTTTCCGAGGATCTTAGGCTCTGCGATCTGCCTTACGACCGTGCTTACCGCATAGAGAATGAAAAGCCCTACCGCAAGATAGGTATTTCCGAAGGCAAGCTCTATCGCGCCCCATGGAATAAGGATCACTCCTATACCTATCACGGGAAGTATATCCAAAACGGATATAACGAAGGCTAAAAGAAGCGCGTACTCCACTCTGAGTATCAGAAGCCCAGAAAGCATCATAACAAAGGTCAGAATGAGAATAAAGAAATATGATCTTGCGTATGAGGCGGCGGCGCGCATACCGTTTTTTGAAAGCTCGGTGGCAAGCTTATCTACCCTTTTCGGCAGCAGGCGATGGATCGCTTTATTCACTCTCTCGAGGTCTGCGGAAAAATATACTGCCGCTATAACCGAGACGAGAAGAAAAAGAATTATTTTAGGAACGGATGCCGCAATACGGCTGACGATAGCTCCGAGTCTTGATAAAAGAGAGCCTATTACTCCCGTAAGCGAGGAAAGTATATTTTCCTTCAGCTCCTCGGATATTCCCATTTTGCCGAAGAGCCCAAGAGCCGTGCTTACGAATGAGGAAAAAAGCTCTTCGAGCTTACCGCCCGACGCAAGCTGGCTTATAAGCTGCCACGCCTCGATAAGTATCGCGTATCCCGCAAAGCCAACCGCGCCGAGGACGGCAAGAAGAAGTAAGACCGCAAGAACAGGTCTGGTGACACGCTCGGGAATACGCGTCTTACGGGCGACGAATGCGCTCGGTCTTCTTACGGCGAATGCAATCCCCCACGAAATGAGGAAGGGCAAGACCGCAACGGCAAGATATTTTACCGATATATAAGAGAGTATAAGCGCAGATAAAACTATTATCGCAATATCTCTGTAGCCTGCAAGTCTTTCTTTATTCATATCAATTCCCCACTTTCGCCTAAACTAATTATATTATATGTTATATAAAAAATTTTAAACTAAGGAGAAATCAAAATGATAGTAATCGAAATGGAAAACGGCGGAAAGATAGAGCTTGAGCTTTATCCCGAATACGCTCCCGAGACGGTAAAGAACTTTGAGTGCCTCGTCAAGGCAGGCTTCTACGACGGACTTATCTTCCACAGAGTTATCCCCGGCTTTATGATCCAGGGCGGCGACCCCCTCGGCACAGGCTTTGGCGGCGCGGAAAAGAAGATAAAGGGCGAATTCAGGCAGAACGGCTTCGCCGAGAACACTCTTAAGCACGAGCGCGGAGTTATCTCTATGGCTCGCTCCTTTGACCCCAACTCTGCTTCCAGCCAGTTCTTCATTATGCATGCGGACGCTCCCCATCTTGACGGCGCTTACGCGGCATTCGGCAAGGTCATTTCGGGTATTGAGGTAGTTGACGAGATCGCTTCCGTTCCTACCGATTACAACGATAGACCCAAGATCGCGATGAGAATAAAAACCGTAACAGTAAAGTAAGGTAAAATAAAAGCACCTGCAAAAAGCGTGAATGATCAAGTGAATGATCAGATCGCTAATCGCAGGTGTTTTTATTATTTTATCTCGAATTCGCTTGCTTTATTTTTCAAATAAGCCATCGATCAACGAATTACCGCATTTTCGCCATGCTTTGCGATAATTACCGAAAGAGCTTCCTCATCCGCATATACCTCAACGCAGTCCGCAAACTGAAGGATAGATGCGGGAACTCTCGGAGTTACGTCTCCGAAGAGAGCCTTATCAAGGATCTCTGCCTTCGCCTCGCCGTTGGCAAGAAGGATTATCTTTTTTGCGCGAAGGATCTGACCGATACCCATGGAAAGAGCGCTCGTGGGAACGTCCTTCTCGGATGCGAAAAATCTTGCGTTTGCCTTGACGGTGGACTCGGTGAGATAGACAAGCTCTGTCTTCTGAGGGAATCTATCCGAGGGCTCGTTGAAGCCGATATGACCGTTGTGTCCTATTCCGAGGATCTGAACGTCCTGAGGTCCGAGAGTATTGAGAAGCGCATTATATCTTTCGCACTCTGCCACAGGGTCGGGAGCGATGCCCGAGGGGAGATTTGTCTTCGCTATGTCAATATCTATCTTGCTGAAAAGGTTGTCATTCATAAAGTACGCATAGGACTGATCGTGGTCGGGAGAAAGACCAACGTATTCATCAAGGTTGACGGATACGCAATCCTTGAAGGAAAGCTTTCCTTCATTATACATTTTCGCAAGCTCTGTGTACATAGGAATGGGAGAAGAGCCTGTCGCAAGTCCGAGAAGCGCTGTGGGCTTTGCATCAATAGTCGCAGCAACGCTTTTCGCTGCCTTAAGTCCTGCTTCTTCTTTTGTTTTTGAGTAATAGATCTTTACCATATTAACACCTCAATTTTTATATGTATTTTCTAACTATTGTGGTCATTTCGTCAAATTTTGCTTCCATTTCGGAAACGAGCTTGAATTGATTTCTTGCTCTGTCAAGATTATGCTTCGGGCGTGATGTCTTAAAATAAACGTCTCCCGAAAGATAGTCTGCAAGGAAGCGCATACCGCATTCCAAGGTCATCATCACAGCGCCCGTCGGCAGCATTGCGATCTCGCATTCGGTGAGCCCTTCGCCCGCTCCCTCGATAAAGCCCTTCGCGTATATCTCGAAAAGCTCTATATCGAAATGTACAAGATCAAGGTTACTCTCATCCTCAGCGGCAGTAGTTGCTCCAAAGCGGATAGAGTCACCGAAATCGTTGACCGAAAAGCCCGGCATAACGGTATCGAGATCAACGATGCATACAGGCTTTTTCGTCTCTTCGTCGAAAAGAATGTTATTAAGCTTGGTATCGTTGTGCGTTACCTTGATCGGAAGTCTTCCTGCTTCTGCTTCGCGGATGAGAGTGCCCGCGAAATCCTTTCTCGCTCTTGCAAACTCAAGCTCGGGCATGACCTCGGCAAGTCTTCCCTTCTTATCAAGCGCTGCGGCATCCTCGAGCTGGCGTAGCCTTTCCGGAGTATTATGGAAATCCTTTATAGTCTCATAAAGCTTCTCCGCCGGGAAATCTCTCAGCACTCTCTGAAATGCGCCAAAAGCTTTTGCGCACTCATAAAACTGCTCGCGGCTCTCTACCTTATCGTAGCTTACGCTTCCCTCGATATAGCTCAAGAGCCTGAAATACTTGCCGTTCTTCTTTAATAGATTTTCGCCCGCCTTCGTCTTAACAATGGAAAGGGACGTCTGCCCGAGGCTTGCAAGCTCATCCTGCTTACCTTGAAGATATTCGGTTACCGCGGCAAAATTCTCCATAAGCTTATACGGCTCGCGGAATACCTCGTGGTTTATCCTCTGAAGCACGTATCTCACCGCCGCGCCGTCAAGCTCCGCTTCTATAATATACGTATCGTTTATATGCCCGTTGCCATAGGGAGCGGCTGAAATAAATCGCCCCTTCGTATCAAAGCATTCATATAATTCTTTTATAATGTCCATAGCTTCCTCAATTATTAATTATAATAATATTTTAATATTTTTCATTGACAATTACAATAGAAAATAGTATAATATTTTGTAAAATAGTATTTTCTCGCGAATAAATTACAAATCGGCAGATCTGCCGTATCGGAGAATTATGAATAAGGAAAAAATTATAACGGTGCTGCGGGAGCTGAACGCCGTTTCGGGCTTCAGGATCTCTCTTCATAACACGGCTTTTGAGGAGATCGCCGCATATCCCGAAGAAAAGCAGCGCTTCTGCTCTTATATACAAATGCATAGCAAATCCGAATACCAGAAATGCGAAAAGTGCGATGCGGATGCATGCAGATCCGTGCTTGAAAGCGGAAAAACGCTTATATATAAGTGCCGCCACGGTCTTATTGAGGCTATCAGCCCTCTATATAATTTCGGCGCATTGACGGGATTTCTTATGATGGGTCAGGTCAGGGAGTCTGAGGACGGAATAGACAGGCTTCTGCTTGCCCTCTCGGCTCTCGGCAAGCGGGATTTTGAGGCAAATGAGATCGCCGCGGAAGTACCGGCGATCAGGGCTGATAAGGTATCATCCTTTGTTAATATCATGACTATATGCGCGCAATATCTTACTCTTTCAAATTCCGTGACGGGAGCTAAGCCGACGCCTGCGGAGCTTGCTATGAGATACATCGGCGAAAACTATACCAAGCATATAAGTATTAAAAACATATGCGATGCCGTCGGCTATTCAAAATCGACGGTGCTTTCGGCATTCAAGAAGGAATATCACACAACGGTCAATTCCTACCTTACGGCAATGCGCCTTGAGCGCGCGAAGAAAATGCTTGATCAGCAGCAATATACGATCTCCGAGATCTCCCGCGAATGCGGATTTGCCGATCAGTCTTATTTTTCGAAGGTCTTTTCAGCGAAATACAATCAGACACCGACAGAATACAGGAAGGATGAGAAAAAATGAAGCTTTTACATACCTCTGATATACATCTCGCTTCGCCTCTTACATCGAAGCTTCCTTCATCAAAGGTCACTTCAAGGCGAAGAGAGCTTTTCTCTTCCTTCCTGCGCCTCACCGAAAGAGCTAAAATGACAGGAGCTTCGGGTATAATCATCGCGGGCGACCTTTTCGACTCGGAGAGGATAAGAAAATCCGAGCTTGACTCTCTTTTTTCGGTCATACTCTCATCACCCGAGATCTCTTTTTTCTATCTTGCGGGCAACCACGAGAAGGATGCGGTCACGCGCTCTGGGCTCAAAGCAGACAATCTTTTCATTTTCGGCGAGGGCTGGACTTCATTTTCCTTCGGAGACGTGATCATTCACGGGCGAACAGAGACCTCTGCCGATATGTTTGACACTATACCGACAGATAAAAGCCGATTCAATATAGCAGTCCTTCACGGCGAGCTTAAGCAAAGGAGCGCCGAAGGCGGAGTTATCGGTCTTGGCGATGCCGCGGGCAGAGGAATTGATTATCTTGCGCTCGGTCACTATCATACCTATTCCGAAAGAGCGATAGATAAGCGCGGCGTTGCGGTTTATTCCGGCTCTCCCGAAGGAAGAGGCTTTGACGAGCTTGGCGATATGGGTTACTCCGAGATCACAGTCTCGGGCGGCGAGGTAACGCACCGCTTCGTATCGCTTGCTAAAAGAAAAATACACGAGATCCCCGTTGACATAACGGGAGCTATGACAACGCCCGATATCGAAAGAAGAATAGCTGCCGCCGTTTCCGAAATCCCCACTGACGATCTTGTACGCGCGCTTTTTGTTGGCGGTCGGGAGCTTGAACTGAGGTGCGACAAGGAATATTTAAAAGAACGATTTTCAAATAGATTTTATTATTTCGAAATTAAGGATAAGTCCGGTCTTACGGTGCGCGCGGAAGACTACCGCTACGATAAATCCCTAAGAGGCGAATTTATCAGAATGGTGCTTTCCGATGAATCACTTTCCGATTCGGAGCGCGAAAAGATAATACACTGCGGTCTTTCCGCTCTTTCCGGCGAAGCATTCGATATAGGTGACATATGAAGATACGTGAGATATACATATCAGGCTTCGGAAAGCTTAAAGAAATGAAAATGAGCTTTACCGATGGGATAAACGAAATACTCGCTGAGAACGGATACGGAAAAAGCACCCTTGCCGCTTTCATTTCCGCAATGCTCTACGGTCTTGACGATACGAGAAGCACTAAGCTTGATGAGAACCCCCGAAAAAAATACCTTCCCTGGGATTCCGTAAGCTTCGGCGGATATATGGTATTCGAGGAAGACGGCGGACTTTACCGAGTTGAAAGAAGCTTCGGCAAAAAAGCAACGGTTGCTGAGGATACCTTCCTGCTTATAGACCTTAAGACAGGAAAAGAGACGGATAAATACACGTCGAAGCTCGGCGAAGAGATCTTCGGAATAGATGAGGACGGCTTTTTAAGGACGGCTTACCTTTCAGAAAGAAGCCTATCAGAAAAGAATACCAATCCCACGGTATCGGCAAAGCTCTCAAATATAAGCCTTGCCGATGCGGATATGGGCGGATATGACAATGCCGAAAAGCTCCTCGAGGAAAGGCGGCGCTTTTACCAAAAGCGTGGCGGCGGCGGTGAGATACGCGACACAGAGAGCGAGGCTTCTATATTTGAAGCAAAAATAGACGAGCTTAAGGAAAAGCAGAAAAAGCTACCCGAATATGAGGATGCCCTTTCATTGCTTGATGAAAAAATACAGATTCTACGCCAAAGAAAAGCCTCGTATAAGGTGACGTCCGATGAGATAGGCGAGCATGAAAAGAAAAAAATGCTCCTGCAAAGATACAAGGAGCTTTCGGCGAAGCGCGACGAGCTTTTAGCAAGGGAACGAGAGCTTTTGATCTATTTCGGCGGAAAGGTTCCCGAAAGAAACGCCCTCGAAAGTCTCTCAGAGGCGAGAGCAGGAAGGGCTGCGGCGGAGCGGATGAAGGCTTCTCTGCCGAAGGAAGAGATCAAGCCCGATGCTGCCGATACAGATATTCCCGATATATCATACGTAGAGGAGCTTTCGGCTTCATTTGAAAAGCTGCCCGGAGCTTCCTTTGCATCTGCCTTAGGCGGAACTCTTTTGACATTGGCGGGAATAATACTTGCTTTCATAAATCTCGGAGCAGGTATATGCGTTGCTTTATTAGGTCTTTTGCTAATATTTATTGGCATATATACCTATTTTTCATCAATTAAAAGAAAAATATCCTCAGTAAACGACCTGCTCTCGGAGCTTGGAGAGGAAGAGCTTCCCGAGGGTTCTGGCAAGGATGCCGCGAAGAGAAGGCTTAGGTATATTGAAAAGATCATTGCAGAAAAAGAGAGGCAAAAAACCGAGGGCTTAAACGAAGAAAAGCAAAGATCATCCCTTATCGAAAAATACGATGATGAGATAAATAGATATAAAGAAGCCGAAGAAAAGGCTATATCGGGGCTTGGCGTATCAAGGGATGCGGATATTCACGAGATCTCGGCAAAGCTTGCCGAGTTGACCCTGACTTCACGCGAAGCAAAGCTCGCAAAAGAGACGGCTGAAAGATTTTTGCAGTCAAACGAAGTTGGTACAGATATTGAGATCGGCGCTCCCGATATAACTAAGGAAAAGCTTTCATTTATGCTCTCGGGCGTTGATAACGAGCTTATCGATGCCGAGCGAGAGAGAGTCAGAATAAAGTCGGAGTACGATGCCCTGCTTGCAGAGAGCGAAAGACTGCCCGAATACGAGGCGCGCCTTCTCGAGCTTCGCGAAAGGATATCCGTATTTCGAGATAATCTTTCGGTCATTACAAAGACGGAAAAAATGCTCGCCTTGGCTAAGGAGCAGCTGACTGCAAGATACCTCGGCAGAGCAAGAGATGCATTTGAAAGGTACGTTGCCCTTTTTGGCAACGAGGGTGATTACACGCTTGACACAAGCTTCACTCTCACGAAGACCGAGCTTGGAAAGTCGAGAAAAACCGAATCCTTCAGCAAAGGAACGAGGGAGCTTCTCTCCCTTGCGGTACGCCTTGCTTTGACGGATGCTCTCTTCGAGTCGGGCGACTGCCCTATAATTCTCGATGATCCATTTACGTCATTTGACGATTCGCATATCCAAAGTGCAAAAGAAATCATGAGCCGCCTTGCCGAGGGACGGCAGATCATATATCTAACCTGCTCGGAATCAAGAAGTATAAAAAATAATAGGAAGTAAAAAATGAACGAAAACGTTGAAAGACATGACCTCAGGATATCAAAGACCAATGAGAAGCTCAGAGATGCTCTCGGCTCGCTTATGGAAGAAAGACCGTATGACGATATAACCGTCATCGATATTTGCGAAAGAGCAAACGTCAGGCGCGCGACCTTCTACCGCCATTTTTCGGATAAGCACGATTTTTTAACTCACACTATAACCGCCATTGCAGACGATATGAGTCACGCGGCTCACGAGAAATACGGAAATATGGGACTTTGCGAATACATAATCGGCTACGTTAAGGAAGTATTTGCATTCATTCAAGAGAAAAAGCGCCTTTTTGATAACGTGCTTTCAAGCACAGCTATCTACCGCGTTTACGAAATAAGCCTTAAGACAACGCAAAAACTTCTTATGGGGAATTTTGACGATGCCGACGTGAACGGAACGCTCGCAGCAGGCACAAAGGTTGCCGCATCCGCATTTATCAACGGCGGTATAGCCCATATGGTCATAAACTTCTTTTTAAGTAAGGACAACAGAGTCGAAGAGTTCTTTGCCGAGCTGAGAAGAATTCTTGAAAAGCTCTTTTCCGAGTGATAAAGCTTTTTAAATAACAAAAAAACAAACCCCCGAAGGCATCAGATCCTTCGGGGGCGCTTTTATTTAATTAAATCTTTTTATTGCTTAATCAAAACCTCAGGAAAGAACTTCCCATGAACCCGCGCCTGACTCTACCGTTGAGGTAGTAATTCCTACCGTGGGATCTGAGGTTGTGATTATATCCGCACCTTCCATTACTTCTACGGATATTTCGGGAGAAACGTAATTCTTAATTTCCATAATTCTTTCCTCCTTTACGCATTTGCATCAGGGTTCATAACAGAATTTCTGTATGCCTTTGCGCTTGTGCAATAGTTGTAGAACTTCTCAACGATATCAACGAGAGTGCTGTTCTCAGCGCTTACCGTACCGCCGTTGCTTGCAAGATAGTAGTAAGC
>JAFTQV010000033.1 GCA_017462605.1 Clostridia bacterium
ATGCAGTTGAAGCGCTTGCGAGATCGGGCGTTGGCAGGCTCATTGCCGTGGACTCGGACAAGGTCTCGGTATCAAACCTAAACCGCCAGCTCATCGCGGATACTTTGGCGGTCGGTATGCCTAAGACCGAGGCGGTCAGAAAAAGAGTATCGCTGATAGCTCCCGAATGCAGGGTGGAGACGATAGACACCTTTGTGACGAAAGACAACGCGAAGGAGCTTCCCATATCCGAATGCGACTATATCGTCGATGCAATAGACACGGTCTCGGCAAAGCTTGCTCTTGCAAAGCTTTCGCATGACCTCTGTGTGCCGATGATATCCTCAATGGGGACGGGCAATAAGCTCGAGCCCACGATGCTTAAGGTCGCGGACATATATAAGACCTCGGTCTGCCCACTCGCGAGAGTGATGAGGCGCGAGGCGAAGGCTCTCGGAATAAAAAAACTAAAGGTAGTCTATTCCGAGGAAGAGCCGAAAAGAGCGAACGAGGCCTTGGCTGATCCCGAGAGCGGAAAGCCTATCCCCGCAAGCATAGCCTTCGTGCCCGGCGCGGCAGGGCTTATCATAGCTTCCGAGGTGATCAAAGATATAATAAAGGGAGCGAATGGATAATGCTGACTCCTATGTTTTTTGTGAACGCCGTTCTTTTCGGCGTCGGGCTCGCTATGGATGCCTTCTCGGTATCCCTTGCCAACGGACTTAAGCACCCCGATATAAAAAAGAGGGGTATTCTTCTTATCGCTCTTATCTTCTCGATCTTTCAGGGCGTGATGCCCCTTACAGGTTGGTTTTTGGTCACGGGACTTATCGGGATATTCAACGTTCTCTCTCCTGCCGTTCCTTACGTTGCGCTCGTCCTTCTTTGCTACATAGGCGGCAAAATGCTTTACGAGGGGCTTAAGCCTTGTGATGGCTCCGAGGACTGCGCCGAATCGAATAAGCTCACCGTGGCGGCGCTTCTTATACAGGGCATTGCTACCTCTATCGACGCGCTCTCCGTCGGACTCACTATATCCGAGCTTAGCTTCCCCTTCGCGCTTCTCGAGGCGGCTATCATAGCCTTCGTCACCTTCTTTATCTGCGCGGCAGGCGTTGTTATCGGAAAGAAATTCGGCACAAAGATCGGCCCGAGAGCTTCTGTACTCGGCGGAGTAATTCTTATAGCGATAGGCTTCGAGATCTTTATTTCTTCATTCTTTTAATTTTATTGTTTTTCTCGGAAAGGACAAGATTATGTCAAGAATTATTTACGAAAAAGCGAAAGAAAAGATACTTATCGTTGCCCACAGAGGAAGCTTTATGGGTAATATCCCCTGCAACATTATACCTGCATACAAAGCCGCTCTTCTCTCGGGAGCGGATATGATAGAAATAGACGTTGATATGGCGCGCGACGGAACCCTCTTCATCTTCCACCCGGGAATGGAGAAGGCTCACCTCGGCTTTGACGGCAAGCTCGGAGAGCTGACGCGCGATGAGATCCTCAGCCTCAGATATCAGAATTATGACAGAACGCCGACCCAGTTCGGGCTCAATACTCTTGACGAGGTATTCGAGGAATTCGGCAATAAATGCTTCATCAACGTGGACAAGTTCTGGGGTCACCCGAAGGAAATATACGAGGCTATCAAAAGGCATGGCATCACCGACCGCGTGATAGTAAAATCCGCTCCGAGCGAAAAGGTATTCTCCGTTCTTGAGGAGCTTGCGCCCGACCTTCCCTTTATGCCGATCGTCAAAAAGACCCACCCGCTTCACGCCGAGCTTATGCGCCGCAATATAAATTACGTGGGCGCAGAGGTGCTTTTTGATGACGAGAGCGATGAGGTCGCCTCGCCCGAATTTATTGATATGATGCACGGGGACGGAAAGCTCGTCTGGGTGAATTCCATAATCTATAATTACAAGGCTCAGCTCTCCGCAGGTCACTCGGACGATACCGCTCTGACTGTCGGCATGGACTACGGCTGGGGCTGGCTTGCAAAAAGAGGCTTTGATCTTATCCAGACGGACTGGTGCGGAATGCTCACGTCATACCTTAAGGAGCGCGGTCTTCTTTATAGATAATTTTTCAAAATAATATTTGAGACTCCTCGGCGCATTGATCTGCAGCCAAGGAGCCTCTTTTTGGGCAATATCATTGGGTAAAGAACACCTTTGCGCCGTCGTCCTCGAGCAAGGTGTTTTTTCTCGGCGAGCCTCGCCCTTCGGGAGAGGAGCGGGGCAAGGGGTAAAAGCTGCCCCCAACCTAAAGGTTGTCGCTGGAAGCGACGGAGAGGGAGCTTTCGTTTGCACTCAGCGAGCCACGCCGACGCCGTCAGGCGTCATCCTCGAACGATGCCGATATCCCTCGAGATCCTTCGCTTCGCTCGAGGATGACAGCGAGGGATATCGGCGAAGTGAAGGATCTCGGCGTGGATCGCTCGAGAATGACAACGAGAAAAAACTGTGCCGCGAAGGATCTTGGCGCGAATTATTATTAACTTAATGAAATTGCCGTTTGGGAAATAAGAAAAGCCCTCTTATCCCTTATCGGGATTCGTCTTATCCACCCTTCCGAAGGGATGAGCCTTCGGCGCGTATACCGATATAAGCTTCAAGGGGCGGCGGCTTCCGCTTATCACGTTATGATAAGTACCCGAGGGTATGACCACCACTACTCCCGGCGAAAGCTTATCATGGACGGTCATTCTATCGGGAAGCTTACCCATAAGCGCCTCTCCCTCTCCCGAGGCAACGTAAAGCAGCTGATCGAAGCCCTCGTGATATTCAAGACCAATATCATCACCCGCGGGAATGGACATCAGAGTTATCTGGAAGTTTTTGCCCGTCCATATAACGCGGCGAAAATCCGTATTCATTTCGGCTTCCTTTATTATATCGAGAATTATCGGCGCGTTGCCCTTATCATAGACGGGGTCTCCCTTACAGTTGATAGGCGCGCCCGAGGCTTCGCCGCCGCGATACCGCTCTCTTCCCGCCCAATAATTTATGGGCGATGCATTCGCGGAGTCGTATTTTTCTCTTCCGCCGGAAAATCTGAATTTTCTGAATTTCATAAAAAAACTCCTTTTTCACTTTTATTGCTCGCGCTTATTATATGCGAAGCGTGTGAAAAAGGAGCTTTTTCAGCCGAAGCCGATCGGTTTTTACGGCTACAAGCTTTCCATTAATAAAAAGTCTTTAAGTTTAATATGCCTGACAACACTTGTTGAATAGTCAATATCGTCATTTGTAATGATTATTTTCTGCGAAAGATTATCTATATCCTTAAAAGCATTGAATTCTCTTTGATACGCCTTATCCTCGGCGACACTGTACGCTACCTGCACGTAATACTGCTTTGTTCCTTTGGTTGCCAAAAAATCTATTTCCTTGCCGTTGTTATTGTATACATATAATTCATATCCCATATAAAGCAGCTCATTGTAAACAACGTTTTCAAGATTGTGCGTAATATCAAATCGGTTATTCATACAGCGTATGGAATTAAAACTAACGTCGGAGTTATATATTTTTGAGTAGAACGAAAGCTCTTTCTTTGTTTTATGAGAATATTGCTTGATCGATTCTATAATGTATGCCTCTTCAAGATAACCTAAGTATTTCATTATAGTATTGACAGAGCAATCCGCATGCTCCTGCTTGATATAGTCACGTATTGAATTAGCTGAAAAAATACGGCCATTGCTTCGCAAAACAAAATTTACAAGGCTTTTAAATAAGCTTTCCTTCCGTATCTTATACCGTCTTATCAGATCATTTATAACTATCGTATCGTCCAGATCGCTCAAATATCTGCTCTGCGCCTCAGAGGAATCGAACTCAAATCGCTTAGGAAATCCGCCCCAAACAAGGTAATCCGTAACCGAAGCTTCCTTACCTAACTCGCGGCAATATTCAACGATTTCTTTATAAACAAAAGGGCGTACTCGGAAGGATACGTATCTTCCCGACAACTCTTTTGTAAACTCTCCCGAAAGCAGCTTGGAATTCGAGCCTGTAATAAACAAAGAATAATCATAAAGCCTTAAGGTCTTGCATGCGTCCTGCCAACCGTCAAGCGTTTGAATCTCATCAAAAAACAGATAGCATTTTCCGCTTTTCTTATTTTCCTGAACGTACGATATAAGCTTATCGGCATTCGTTATGTTTGCGCATACCTTCTTATCCTCAAAGTTAAGGTATATGATATTGTCCGTACTTTCCGAGATATCCTTTATTATCTGCTCCATAATTACAGACTTACCGCATCGGCGAATACCGGTAATTATTTTTATCAGATCCGATTCATAAAAAGGACGTACTTGATCAATATAGTGGTCTCTTCTTATCATTTCCAATCACCTCGGTCATATAATACTTTATTTTTCAGTTTTTGTCAATAGATTTATTCAATAATACTGAAAACTTTTTCATTTTTCTAAAAATTGTTCAGTACTACTGAAAACTTTTTTGTTTTTTCTGAAAATTATTCAGTGATACTGAAAACTTTCTTTATTTTCTCCACGCAAGCGGTACAAAGTCCAACGTTATAAAGATTATCTAATGTATACGTATATCATGTATAGGTCTATTTGTCAATCAGCTTTTTGATCTATAATTACCTTATCATTACGTTATATAATGCAGAGGTGATATATATGAATTTAAGAATACTCGATATACTGAATGAAAAGGGAAAAACCAAGTATTGGCTTTATATGCAGCTCGGACTATCCTACCAGAATTTCAACAGGCTGGTAATGGGCGAGACGCGCGCAATAAAATTCGAGAATCTCAAGGCTCTTTGCGATATACTCGAATGCACGCCCAACGATCTTTTCAAGGAATACTGCGGAAAGTAAAGCAAATAAAAAACGTCTTGCAAAAGCTCCCCTTCACAGGATTACGCCGAGCGGCGGGTGAAGGGGAGCTTTTGCCTTTTTATGCTAAATATTCAAAATATTTAAATAAAAAATCTATTGACTTAAATGGCTTTTTGTGTCATAATTAAGTGTATTAAATAATAAGGAGCAATTGACATGATTGATGTTGCAGTTATAGGCGCGGGCGTTGTCGGCGGTGCGGTTGCAAGAGAGCTTACGAGAATGGGTCTTTCGTTAACCATTCTTGAAAAGAACTCTGACGTTGCTATGGGCGCGACAAGAGCAAACAGCGCGATAGTTCACGCAGGCTTCGACGCAAAGGAAGGCACTCTTAAGGCTCTTCTCAACGTAAGAGGCTCGAAAATGATGGAATCTTACGCCAAGGAGCTTGGCGTTAAATATAAGAGGAACGGCTCGCTCGTCGTCGGCTTTTCGGATGAGGACAGAGCGACTCTCGAGGAGCTTCTCGAAAGAGGAAAGAAAAACGGAGTCGAGGGACTTCGCATTCTTAGCAGAGACGAGATACTCGCGATAGAGCCGAATATAGGAGACGGCGTAACGGTGGCTCTCGAGGCGCCCACGGGCGCGATAATCTGTCCTTACGAGCTTTGCATGGCATCTGTCGGCAATGCGATAGACAACGGCGCCGAGCTTAAGCTTGATTTTGAGGTAAAGAAGATAGAGAAGACCGAGGGCGGATACGCCGTTTCCTCGGATAGTGAGACTGTTCTTGCTAAGTACGTTGTCAACTGCGCGGGCGTCTATTCAGACGAGGTAGCGGCTCTTTCGGGCGACGATAGCTTCACCGTTATGGCAAGGCGCGGAGAGTATATGCTTCTCGATAAGGAATGCGGCTCTCTCGTTTCTCACACTATATTCCGTTGCCCCTCAAAGATGGGTAAGGGCATACTCGTCTCCCCCACGGTTGACGGCAACCTTATCTTAGGCCCGACCGCCGAGAATATCGACGATAAAGAGGACAAGTCCACCACCGCGGCAGGACTTTCCAAGGTCAGAATGCAGGCAGGCGAGCAGGTAAAGGGCATTAATTTCGGAAAGACTATCACCTCGTTTACGGGTCTTCGAAGCGTTGGCTCAACGGGTGACTTCATTATAAATGAAAAGGACGGCTTCGTCAACTGCGCTGGAATAGAGTCTCCGGGACTTTCTTCCGCTCCCGCGATAGCGGAGTACGTAAGAGACCTTCTTAAGGGCGCGGGCGCTATTCTTTCGGAAAAGGCAGACTTCTGCGGCAAAAGAAAGCCTATGCACTACTTTAAGGAGCTTTCGGTAGACGAAAAGAATGAGCTTATCGCAAAGAACCCTGCCTTTGCGCATATAATCTGCCGCTGCGAGCTTGTCAGCGAGGGCGAGATCGTTGTGGCTATACACACCAATCCGAAGCCCCGCGACGTAGACGGCGTCAAGAGAAGGACTCGCTCGGGAATGGGAAGATGCCAGGGCGGCTTCTGCTCCCCCTACGTCGTTGAGATCCTTGCGCGCGAGCTTGGTATAGATTATACCGACGTAACAAAGTCGGGCGGCAAGTCCTTCATCAACGTTGGAAAGACTAAGGAGGTATAAGGAATGAATACTAAGGCTACTAAAGAATTATCCGCAGAGCTTGTCATAGTCGGCGGCGGTCCTGCCGGTATGGCTGCAGCGGTTGCCGCATACGAGGAAGGCATTCGCGATATACTTATCCTTGAAAGAGACGATAATCTCGGCGGCATTCTCCGCCAGTGCATACATAACGGCTTCGGTCTTCACCGCTTCGGCGAGGAGCTGACAGGCCCTGAGTATGCATACAGATACGAAAAAATGGTAAGGGAGCTTAATATCCCCTTTATGACAGATACTATGGTAACCGCTATCTCGCCCGAGAGAGTGGTCACCGCGCAGAATACCGAATACGGTATTTTCACCGTCAAGGCAGGCGCAGTTATACTTGCTATGGGCTGCCGCGAGCGTCCGAAGGGTGCTTTGAACATTGCGGGAACAAGACCCGCAGGCATCTATACCGCAGGTACTGCTCAGAAATTCGTCAATATGAAGGGCTATATGCCGGGTAAAGAGGTAGTTATCCTCGGCTCGGGCGATATCGGACTTATCATGGCGAGAAGAATGACTCTCGAGGGCGCGAAGGTCAAGGCGGTCTGCGAGCTTATGCCTTACTCGGGCGGTCTTGCGAGAAATATCGAGCAGTGCCTCAACGATTTCGGCATTCCGCTCATGCTCAGCCACACGGTAGTTGAGATACACGGTAAGGACAGACTCGAGGGAGTCACCATAGGCAAGGTAGACGAGGCAAGACGCCCGATCCCCGAGACCTTTGAATATATCCCCTGCGACACACTTCTTCTCTCCTGCGGACTCATTCCCGAGAACGAGCTGACGAAGGATGCCGGCATCGAGCTTGACAGAATTACGAACGGCGCCGTTGTTGACGGCGACCGCGAGACGGATATCCCCGGCGTTTTCGCTTGCGGCAACGTGCTTCACGTTCACGATCTTGTCGACTACGTTTCCGAAGAGGCGGCTATCGCGGGTAAGGCGGCTGTCAGATTTATAAGAGGCGAGGGCAAGAAGGATATCTCCGTTCAGGTAAAGTGCGACGGAAAGGTGAGATACACCGTTCCTCAGAGGCTCACCGAGATCGCGGATACGAGAATTTATTTCCGTGTTGCGGACGTTTACCGCGATATGAAGGTCACGGTCAGGGCAGGCGATACCGTTCTTTATCAGAAGAAAAAGCAGAAGCTCGCTCCCGGAGAGATGGAGACGGTCGAGCTGACGCGCGATATGATCGACAAGGCTCAAGGCTTGGGCGCTCCGATCGAAATAGGACTTATATAAGGAGGCAAGAGAGATGAAAATAAGAGAGCTTACTTGTATAGTTTGCCCGAGAGGCTGCGCTCTTAAGGCAGAGCTTGGCGAGGGCGGCGAGGTGCTTTCGGTCAGCGGCAACCTTTGCCCGAGAGGAAAGACTTACGCTATCGATGAATGCACCAATCCCATGAGAGTGGTGACAAGCACGGTAAGGTGCGAGAGCGGCGCGGTCGTCAGCTGCAAGACCTCGCGCTCCATACCCAAGGGTATGATATTTGACGTTATGAAGGAAATCAACAGGACCGTTGCTTGCGACGGACTTAAGATAGGCGACGTTATTATTGAAAACGTGCTTGGTACGGGAGCAGATATTATCGCTACTTCTATGGGTTAAGCGGTGTTTCGGTAAAACCGAAAGCTGCTTGAAGCGTTCATTGAGTTGTATCACACCTTCGGCAAAAAGACTTTCATTTGCGCTAAGAAAGCAAAAATTCAAAACAGAGGAAAAAATATGTCAAAGGTATATTTTACAAAAGAAATTACTCCGAAGGAGGTTCTTCGCCTTCTTGAAAAGCTCATAGAGGAAAAGGGCTCGGAGCTTAAAGCTCCCGTTGCGGTTAAGGTGCATTCGGGAGAGGTGGGCAACCAGAATTTCCTGAAGCCCGATTTCTTCGCCGATGCAATAAAGAGAGTCGGCGGCACCGTTGTTGAATGCAACACCGCTTACGACGGAGCAAGAGACACAACGGCAAAGCACATCAAAACCTTGAAGAAGCACGGCTGGTCCGAGATGTTTGACGTCGACCTGCTTGATGCGGAAGGCCCCGATCTCGTTCTTGATATCGAGGGCGGAAAAATGATAAAGAAAAACTACGTTGGTAAGAATATCGAAAAGTACAATTCCACCCTCGTGCTTTCGCACTTCAAGGGTCACCCGATGGGCGGCTTCGGCGGCGCATTGAAGCAGCTTTCGATCGGCTTCGCTTCGTCTTACGGAAAGAAGTATATCCACGGAGTCGGCAGTATTGACGATTTCTGGAGCTCGGATCACGATAGCTTCCTTGCTTCAATGGCTGATGCCGCAAGCTCCGTTGTCTCCTATTTCGGCAGCGAGGCTCTTTATATCAACGTTATGAAGAATATGTCTGTTGACTGCGACTGCTGCGCGGTTGCCGAGGATCCCTGCATTGCCGATATCGGCATACTTGCGAGCCTTGATCCCGTTGCGCTCGATAGAGCCTGCCTTGATCTTGTCTATAACTCCACCGATCCCGGAAGAGATCACCTCATTGAGAGAATAGAGTCGAGAAACGGAGTGCATACCGTTAATTGTGCAGAGGCTCTTGGAATAGGCAGCACCAAGTACGAATTTATTGAAATTTGACTATAATGGTTTACAATAACAAAGAATTTATCAAAAAACTGACGATAAGCGCGTGTTGCTTTGCCTTGGCAATGGTGCTTCCATTTGTCACGGGAGCTATACCCGAGATAGGCAATATGCTTTGCCCTATGCATATTCCGATATTGCTTCTCGGTGCGCTCGCAGGTCCGCTTATCGGCGGCATCCTTGGTTTTCTTGCGCCCCTTGCCCGAAGTCTGATATTCGGCTCGCCTATGCTATTTCCGATAGCGGCGGCAATGGCGCCCGAGCTTATGGCGTACGGCGCGGTTTTCGGTATTCTGACAAGAGTGTTCCCGAAAAAGATAGGCTCGGTATATGCCGCTCTCCTTATCGCAATGGTTTCGGGAAGGATAGTCGGCGGCGCGGCGAAGGCTCTTTTTCTTGCCTTCGGGCTTCTCGATTCCTTTGGAATGGCGGCTTTTCTGACGTCCTACTTTGTCGAAAGCATTCCTGCCGTTATAATTCAGCTACTAATCATACCGCCTACTCTTTTGGCTCTTAAGCGAGCGGGTATATATAAGTAGAGCCACCGAGATCCACGACCTTTAAAGCCGCTTCAATGCGGCAGAACGGAGAAATTAATGAAAAGAACTGAGAAGCTCCCCGAGCATCTTGCGCCTGCAGGGGACTTTGACGCGCTCACCGCCGCCATCCTTGCGGGCGCTGATGCTATATACGCCGCGGGTAAGTCCTTTGGTGCAAGGGCGTATGCAAAAAATTTCACAGAGGAAGAGCTGCTTTGCGCTGTGCGGCTTTGCCACCTTCACGGCGTGCGCCTATACGTGACGCTCAACGTGCTTATAAACGATAAGGAGATCGATTGCGCCCTCGACTATGCCGAAAGGCTATATACAATGGGCGTTGACGCGCTTATCATTGCGGATACGGGGCTCGTCTCTCTTATCAAAGAAAGGATACCCGATCTTGAGCTTCACGCCTCAACGCAAATGGGTATACACAACAGAGCAGGAGCAGATCTCGCTTACCGCCTCGGACTTTCGCGAGTGGTCTTGGCAAGAGAATGCTCGGGCAAGGATATCTCGGATATCACGGCTTCGTGCCTTCCCGAGACCGAGGTATTTTTACACGGGGCGCTTTGCGTATGCCATTCGGGGCAATGCCTTTTCTCCTCTATGGTAGGCGGCAGAAGCGGCAACAGAGGCGAATGCGCCCAGCCCTGCAGACTGCCTTACAACTCGGGCAAATACCCTCTTTCCTTAAAGGATCTTTCGCTTGCGGATCATATCACAGAGCTTATAGCATCGGGTGTATCGAGCCTTAAGATCGAGGGAAGAATGAAGTCGCCAAGCTACGTATACGAGGTCACCTCTATATACCGCAAGCTTCTTGACGAGGGCAGAAATGCCACCGAAAAAGAAAAAAATCGCCTTGCCGAGGTATTCTCGCGCGGCGGCTTTACAGACGGATATTTTACAAATAAGCTTTCGGGCAAGATGACGGGAATCCGCACCGAGGCAGATAAAAGAGCCTCGCGCGAGCTTGACGAAAAGGATCTGATCCTGCCAAAGATCAGGCTTACGGCAAGGTGCGATATGGCTCTCGGCAAGCCTTCCCGCCTTACCCTTTTTGCTAAGCTTTCAGAAAGAGGCGGCAGGGAAACAGAGATATCGGCTTCTGCCGAGGGAGCAATGCCGAGCGAGGCGATAAGCTCGCCCCTGGAGAAGGACTCGGTTGCGGCAAGGCTCTCGAAAATGGGCTCAACCCCCTTCTCGCTTTCGCCCCTTGATACCGAGCTTACCCTTGGCGAGGGTATAAACCTTCCGCCCTCGGCGATCAATGAGCTGAGAAGGCAGACTGCCGATATGCTTTTATCGAAGCTTGAAGCGCCGCTCTCGAAGCTCCTCGGCAAGAAGGATCATAACCCCGGCGGCATAGATATATCTGATCATTACGGCTCTCCAAGGGGTAAGAGGACGGTCAGCGCTCTTTTCCATAAAGGCGACACGCTTCTTTCTGTAAATCGACACGCCCCCGAGCTTATCTCGGATATTGATATTATATTTTTGCCTCTTTCGGAGCTGCTTTCGGGTGACTGCCCCGAGGCAAACGGAGTTTATCTGCCGCCTATTATAACCGAGAGCGAATGGGATGGCGTTAAGCTTAAGCTCGCATCCCTTTCGGAGTCGGTAAGATACGCGCTCGTATCAAATATTTCCCACTTCGAGCTTATTGAAAGCACTCCGCTTATCCCCGTGGCAGACGCAAGACTCAATATCACCAACCGCCACACAAGAGCGCTTTACCGCTCTCTCGGAGCAGATACCGCTATTCTTTCGGCAGAGCTTACTTTAGCGCAGATAAGGGATATCGGCGGCGGCGCTATCACCCTCGGCAGAATTCCGCTTATGCTGACCGAAAGATGCTTCATCAAGGAAAATTTCGGCTGCGACAAGTGCGGCAAAGCCTCTCTTAGGGATAGGCGCGGTATGGAGTTCCCGATAATGAGAGAAGCCGAGCATAGAAATATTATTTTCAATTCCGCCCCCACCTATATGGGAGATAAAAGGGCGGAGCTTAAGGAATACCGTGTTTTTCACGAGCATTTCATCTTCTCCTGCGAGAGCGCCTCGGAGTGCGAGGCTCTGCTTTCGGCATATAAAAAAGGCGCGCCGATAAACGGTGCGCCAAGAAGACTCGGAAGAAGATAGCCTGCGGCTAAACACCTCATCCACCATCTTCGATGGTCCCCCTGTCTCGTTGCGACTCGGTCACGCTCGGGGTCTGACAGTCCACCGGACTGTCATTCAATACCCTCGCGCCGCTTCGCTACCCACTGGGGAAGGCTAATGCGCCAAGAAGACTCGGAAGAAGATAGGAATAAATTAAAGTATCCCCTTGAAAAATCCGATGACGTTTTCGCCTGCTATCTTTCGGACGACAGAGTCGGAATAATGCTTCAGAAGAAGCTCGGCGACCTGCTCGTGGATAGATGACGAGGTGGTGACGCCCTTCGGGTAGATACCGTCCGTTCCGTCTATATCGAAGCCGAAGCCGAGAACGTTTTCTCCGAAATTCGAGAGGCAATACTCAACGTGCGGAAGTATATCCTCTATCTTAGCTCCGCCTTCCTTGACGAAATCGGGGTAAAGATTAAGACCGATAACACCGCCGCGCTTCGCTATTATATCAGCCATATCGCGCGTGAGGTTGCGCTTATTATCGGCAACGTCTCTGAAGTTTGAATGGGTGGCTATAATGGGCAGAGGATAGACCTCTGCAAGATCATAAAAGCTTTTATCCGAAAGGTGGCTTGCATCCATAACTATACCAAGCTCAGCGCACCGCTTTGCCATTCTCACGCCCTCGTCCGAAAGACCCGTGTCGCATTTATCGAAGGCTCCCGAGCCAAGCTCATTGGAGTCCCAGACCATACCCATAACCCTGAGACCCGCGCGGTGGAGAGTGAAAAGCTCCTCTGAGTCAGCGAGCAGACCGCCGCCGCCCTCTACCGAAAACATAGCGGCATTTTCGCGGTTATCCTCTGCGAATATAAGCTCTCTTACCGAACCGATCCTGCCGATGCCGAGCCTCTCGCACTCATACGCGTAAACGTTGAAGTGCTTCATAAGCTCGCGGCGGCGCGCCTCACAGGGTCTTGCCCCAAATGGCACGAATGCGGCGAAAAGCTGAAAAAAGGGATGGTTTTTCGCGGTATTGTATTCCGAGATAAGTCCTCTCTCGGACGAGACGGTCAGAAGACTGTCGCAATGCATATCGGCAAAGATCATAATAAATTCCATTCCATAATTATTTAGCTAAGCATAAGCTATTTTACATCTTTAAGGCGTAAATGTCAATACTGATCGCCATACTAACGCATTATATGATACGTTTTTCTTGACAAAACGTGCGAATATATGTATAATAAAAAAATCAAAAGCAAAAAAGGAGACTACCGAAATGGATAAGATCGACAAGAAAATTCTTAAGCTTCTCGATATGAACGCAAGAATGGAGACCGCGGATATAGCAACGGTCACCGATATCACCGAAGAAGAAGCCGCGGCAAGAATTGCGGCGCTCGAAAAGGCGGGCGTTATCTGCGGATATAAGGCAGTTGTTGACTGGGAGAAGGTCGATCTTGACAGCGTTAGCGCGATAATCGAGCTTAAGGTCACCCCTAAGGCGGGCTTCGGCTTTGAAGAGGTTGCGGCAAGAGTGGCAAAATACCCCGAGGTGGAGTCCGTTTACCTTATGTCGGGCGCTTACGACTTAAACGTTGTGGTCAAGGGCAAGACCTTCCACGAGGTTTCCAACTTCGTCTCCCGCGAGCTTGCTACCATAGACTCCGTTACGTCGACGGGCACTCAGTTCGTTATGCGCAGATATAAGGAATACAAGGTAGAGCTTATCGGTGAAGAGGGTGACGGAAGGAGTAAGATCTCCTTATGATAGATTACACTAAGGTTTTATCTGAAACGGTAAAGTCGATAAAGCCCTCGGGAATACGTAAGTTTTTCGATATAGCGAATACTATGGAAAACGTTATTTCCCTCGGCGTCGGCGAGCCTGATTTCAGAACGCCGTGGCAGGTGAGAAGCGCAGGCATCCGCTCTCTTGAATCGGGCGAGACGCGCTACACCTCAAACCGCGGTCTTGAGGGATTGAGAGACGAAATATCGCGATACGTTCTCCGCAAATACGGCGTAGAATACGACCCCAAGGGCGAAATACTCGTCACGGTTGGGGGCAGCGAGGCGATAGACGGAGCGGTCAGAGCTATAACCGAGCCGGGCGACGAGGTCATAATACCTCAGCCAAGCTACGTTTGCTACGAGCCGATAGTAAGGCTTGCGGGCGGAGTACCCGTCATAATAAATACCAAGGCTGAAAACGATTTCAAGCTCACCGTTCCCGAGCTTCGCGAGGCGGTGACGAAGAGGACAAAGGCGATAATCCTGCCTTATCCCTGCAATCCCACGGGCGCGATAATGGAGTACGAGGATATCCTTGCGATCTCGGAATACCTTCGCGGCACGGATATTATGGTAATTTCGGACGAGATATACGCCGAGCTGACATATGGCGAGAGGCGGCACGTTTGTGCGGCATCCGTCCCCGGAATGAAGGAGCGCACAATTCTTATAAACGGCTTCTCGAAGGCATTCGCCATGACCGGCTGGAGACTCGGCTACGCCTGCGGACCCAAGCCTATTATAGATATGGTGACAAAGATACATCAGTTTGCCATCATGTGTGCGCCGACGACTTCTCAGTACGCCGCTATCGAGGCGATGAGAAACTGCGACTCCGAGGTTGAGAGAATGCTCGAGGAATACGATATGAGAAGAAAGATCATCGTCTCGGGCTTCAATAAGATAGGTCTTACCTGCCGAGAGCCGAAGGGCGCGTTTTACGCCTTCCCCTCGATCAAGTCCACAGGGCTTTCAAGCGAGGAATTCTGCGAAAGGCTGCTTGAAGCAAAGCACGTTGCGGTAGTGCCCGGCACGGCATTCGGCGATAGCGGCGAGGGCTTCGTCCGCGTTTCCTATTGCTATTCAACCGCGCATATCAAGGAAGCCTTGAAGAGGATCGGCGAATTCGTGGAAGAGATAAAATAATCTTTACGAGAGACTTAATCAGAAATTAAATACAAAGAAAAACCGACAGGGTCTGATAATCTTACTCCGTCGGTTTTTGCTTATTCACCCATATTTGTCTTTGGGGTTCGGGGGATTTGGACACCAAATCCCCCGTTAACTCTTCTCTTATAGCCTCTCGAGCGTTTCCATAACGTAATTGCCAAACGCTTCGCAGGTAGCGCCCGTATCTCTTCCTGTGATAACGAGCTTCTTTTCCTCGAAGGAGCATATATCGAGAGCGCGCTCGAGCTTATCCGCATAGCTGCCGTAGCCGATATGGTTTAGGAGCATAACGCAGGCTCTCAGCATAGAGCATGGGTCGGCATAGATAGCTCTGCCCTCTCTTACCATACGAGGCGCCGAGCCGTGGATAGCCTCAAACATGGCGTACTTCTTACCGATATTCGCGCAGCCCGCCGTTCCGACACCGCCCTGGAATTCTGCCGCCTCGTCCGAAATTATATCTCCGTAGAGGTTAGGGAGAAGAAGCACCTGGAAATCGCGGCGGCGCTTTTTATCAACGAGCTTTGCGGTCATAATATCCGCATACCACTCGTCCGTTGTGATCTCGGGATAGAGGTCTGCGACCTTGTGGCAGTCCTCGAGGAAATTACCGTCCGTGGTCTTGATAACGTTTGCCTTAGTGACGAGGGAAACTCTCGTCATACCGTTCTTTCTCGCCCATTCGTAAGCAAGCCTTGCAATTCTGTCCGAGCCCTGCTTCGTGGTGATAGTGAAGTCAACGGCGAGATCCTCGGTAACGTTGAAGCCCGAGGAGCCAACGGCGTAGCCGCCCTCGGTATTCTCTCTGAATATCACCCAGTTGATGCCTTCCT
The DNA here is from genome assembly GCA_017462605.1 of Clostridia bacterium. GTDB lineage: Bacteria > Bacillota > Clostridia > Oscillospirales > CAG-272 > UBA1740. The sequence continues at coordinate 15,544 of JAFTQV010000033.1, forward strand.
CGGGAACCTTGACGGGTCTGATATTCGCAAAGAGGTCAAGCGCCTTACGCATCGCAACGTTCGCAGACTCGATATTCGGCATACCGTCTCCCTTCTGGGGAGTCGTTGTAGGTCCTTTAAGTATGATATCGCACGACTTAAGCTTTGCCATAACGTCATCGGGGATCGCCTTGCCTTTTGCAATTCTGTTTTCGATCGTGAGTCCTTCTATCTTCACGAATTCAATTTTTCCCGACTTCTCCTCGTCTTGAAGAATGTATTTAAGCACGCGCTCTGCCTCGCCCGTGATCGTCGGTCCGATGCCGTCTCCGCCGCAGATTCCTATACGTATAGTCTTAAGAGCTGCGTAATCCGTGAAGTCTCCCTGCGACTTCATATCCTCAACTCTCGCAAGCTGCTTTTCAAGTATCGCTCTGAATTTTTCGCAAGCCAAATTCAGCTCGCTCTCGTAGTTTTTCATATCCTTTTATCCTCTTTAAGTATTCGATTTTGTAAAGTTAAGTAGACCGCCTGCGAGCAGAATGGCTCTCTGACGCTCGGTGAAGCTAAGCTTAAGCTGTATCTTTTTGCCGTTTACCACCGCTTCGACTCTATCCTTTGATGCTATTGCCTCGGCGAAGCCCTTTATCTCAAAGCTATCAGACTCCGATATAAGATCATAGTCATCAGGGCATTCGAGAGTCATGGGAACTATGCCGAAGTTTATGAGGTTTGCAACGTGTATTCTCGCGAAGCTCTTTGCAACGACAGCCTTTATTCCAAGGTAAAGGGGGACGAGCGCCGCATGCTCTCTCGACGAGCCCTGACCGTAGTTCTGACCGCCGAGAACAACTCCGCCGCCCGCCGCCTTCGCTCTTTCGGGGAAGGTCGGGTCGCATACGGTGAAGCAGAACTCGGAGAGCTTCGGTACGTTTGATCTGTACGGAAGTATCTTTGTGCCTGCGGGCATTATGTGGTCGGTCGTTATATCGTCTCCCACCTTAAGGATTATCTTTGACGAAAGATCGGCTTCGGGCGCCTTGCCCTTCGGAATAGGCTTTATGTTCGGACCGCGGCGTACGGTAAGGCTTTCAGCCTCACTCTCGGAGGCAGGGTCCTCTATCATATTATCGTTGATATAAAATTTCTCGGGAAGGGTAATGCTCGGCTTTTCTCCAAGGGTGGTCGGGTCGGTGAAAACTCCTGCCACGGCAGATGCCGCCGCAACCTCGGGGGAAACGAGGTAAACGCTCGCGTCCTTAGTGCCGCTTCTTGCTAAGAAGTTGCGGTTGAAGGTCCTTAGGCTGACGCCGCCGCTTCCCGGGGAGAAGCCCATACCTATACAAGGGCCGCAGGCGCATTCAAGAATTCTTGCTCCCGCGGAAATAAGATCCGCAAGCGCGCCGCACTCAGCGAGCATCGTATAGACCTGCTTCGAGCCGGGGGATATGGAAAGGCTGACGTTTGGATGTACCGTCTTGCCCTTCAGCATCGCCGCAACCGTGAGAAGGTCGGTAAGGCTCGAATTAGTGCATGAGCCTATGCAGACCTGGTCTACCTTCATGCCCGAAAGCTCCTCTGCGCTCTTTATATTATCGGGAGAATGAGGGCAGGCGGCAAGAGGTGAGAGAGCTGAGAGATCAATCTCATACTCCTCGTCGTAAACCGCATCCTCATCCGAGGAAAGGGGAGTATAGTCGCGCTCCCTGCCCTCTGCCTTAAGGAAGGCGAAAGTTACCTCATCCGAGGGGAAGATCGAGGTCGTTGCGCCAAGCTCGGCGCCCATATTGGTGATAGTCGCTCTTTCGGGGACGGAAAGAGTTCTGACTCCCTCGCCCGAATACTCGACTATCGCTCCGACACCGCCCTTGACCGAGAGCAGCCTCAGCACCTCGAGGATAACGTCCTTCGCGCTGACGTAGCCGCGAAGCTTACCCTTAAGATTGATTCTTATCATTCTCGGCATCGTTATGTAATAAGTACCGCCGCCCATTGCTACCGCAACGTCAAGTCCGCCCGCGCCCATAGCAAGCATACCTATACCGCCCGCGGTGGGGTTATGGCTATCCGAGCCGATGAGGGTCTTACCGGGGACGGCAAATCTCTCAAGATGCACCTGGTGGCAGATACCGTTGCCGGGGCGGGAGAACTTAAGTCCGTGCTTTTTCGCTACCGTTTGTATATATAGATGATCGTCTGCGTTCTCAAAGCCTGCCTGAAGTGTATTATGATCTATGTAGGCGACCGAAAGCTCGGTCTTGACTCTCGGGATCTCCATCGCCTCAAGCTGAAGATACGCCATAGTTCCCGTGGCGTCCTGGGTGAGAGTCTGGTCGATCCTCAAGGCTATCTCATTGCCCTTTACCATCTCTCCCGAGACGAGGTGCGCCTTTATAATTTTTTGAGCTATTGTATAACCCATTTTATATTCCTTCCTTGTATTTTTACTTAGATTTGCCAACTTATCTTGTCATTTAAGTCTCAAGTCCCTTAAAATTCAAAAGAGCATTCTTTACGTGAATATATGTAAGACGCTCTGCCTCATCGCTGTCTCCCGCGAGGATCGCTTCCAATATCTCCTTATGCTCTTCGATAGACTTTTCGGCTCTCTTCGGTCGGGAGAGCGAAAGCTTTCTGTATGCCTTTACGTTTTTATGCAGATCGGAAAGTATTTTGCAAAGATGCCTGCTTCCCGACGCTCGATATATTATGGAATGGAATTCCGTATCAAGCTCACCCGATCTTTCGCCGTTTCTTTTCGCGAGGTAAAACTCCGAAAGCTCAACGCAAGCGATAAGCTCTTCCTTGGCTTCCTTCGTCATTCTCTCGGCGGCAAGGCGCGCGGCAAGACCCTCGAGCCTCATTCGGACCGCATAGATATCCTCTATATCCTCAGCGCTTATGCCCACGACTGTCGCGCCTCTGTTTGCCGTAAGCTCAACGAGCCCGTCCTCAGCGAGCCTGTGCAATGCGGCTCTGACGGGAGTGCGGCTGACTTCAAGGCGCGAGGCAAGCGCGATCTCACGGAGCTGCTCGCCTCCCTTAAGCTTGCCCGAAAGTATCTCCTCTTCTATCTGGCGGTATACCTTTTCTTCAAGTGATGTTGCATTAACGTCGATCATTATTCCATTCCTCCGCCTAAGAGATTATTGCTGCTTTTTCAGAGCACCGCCCGATACCCTTTCGGCTATTCGGAAAAGCTCCTCGTCGCTCATTATCGTGGTTCTGCCGTCTACGTACTCCTTATCTATCTCTTCCTTCATCCTGACAACTACCGCATCCTGCTTTGATACCATAGCTCCCTCGGCAAGAGAGAATGCCGTATTGATCCAATACGCAATACCCGCAAGACCCGACGTGTTTGATATCGAGACCTCGGCAGGGCGCGCAAGGATCTTCTCCGTGTCAAATATATTATATATTTCCGCATCCTTCATAAGTCCGTCCGCATGGATGCCCGCCCTCGTCATATTGAAGTTAGAGCCGACGAAGGGCGTCATCGGGGGGATATCGTACTTAAGAACGTTTTTATAGTAATCGCCGATCTCTGTTATAACGGTGGGATCCATTCCGTCAAGACTTCCCTTGATAGAGGCGTATTCTATTACCATAGCCTCAAGCGGAATATTACCGGTCCTCTCTCCTATGCCGAGGAGCGAGCAGTTGACCGCCGACGCGCCGTAAAGCCAAGCCGAGGTCGCGTTTGCTACCGCCTTATAGAAATCGTTGTGTCCGTGCCACTCAAGCATATCCGAGGTAACGTCCGAATAGTGGTGAAGTCCGTATACTATGCCGGGTACGCTTCTCGGCAGGGCAACGCCCGGATAGGGAACTCCGTAGCCCATAGTATCGCACATTCTGATCTTAACGTCTGCGCCTGCCTCGTGAGAAAGCTCGGTCAGAGCATTGACGAAGGGAACGACGAAGCCGTAGAAATCCGCTCTCGTTATATCCTCAAGATGGCATCTTGGGCGTATTCCTGCCTCAAAAGCCTGCCTTACGACCTTGAGATAATGCTCAAGCGCTTCCGATCTCGTCATTCCGAGCTTTTTGAATATATTATAATCCGAGCAGGAAACGAGGATACCCGTCTCCTTGATGCCCATATCTCGCACGAGGGCGAAGTCCTCTTTTTTTGCTCTTATCCACGTGGTTATCTCGGGAAACTTATAGCCGAGAGCCAGGCATCTTTCAACCGCCTCGCGGTCCTTCTTCGTATAGACGAAAAACTCGCTCTGCCTTATAATACCGTTTGGTCCGCCGAGCTTTGCGAGCATCTTATAGATATCCTCTATCTCGCTCGGCGCATAGGGCGCCCTTGACTGCTGACCGTCGCGGAAGGTAGTATCGGTTATCCATATCTCCTCGGGCATATTCAGGGGCACTCGCCTATGGTTGAAGGCGACCTTCGGTATCTCTTCATACGGATATATGTCTCGGTAAAGATTAGGCTCCGAGACGTCCTGAAGCGCGTATTTATACTGCGATTGCTCAAGCAGATTGCTGATGGGACTTTTGATTAGCATACTTTCTTTTCCTTTCCCGAAATGAATCACTAAAAACAAGATTGTATACAAGAATACAATTGGTATGCATATATTATACTATAAAATCTCTCTACTTGTCAATAACTTTTTTGAATATTTTTGGGATTTTTGCATTTTCTCTTTTAATTTTATGCATTTTAAGGCTGTTTTTAGGTTAAAAATGATGGTTTTTGCCCGATTATTCAATATGAGGCTTCATTTTTGTTTTTGCTCTGCCCGATCCCCCTGCCTCGTTCCGCCTTGACGACAGGTCTTACCCACCGAAAGCCGTGAATGCGGAACGCCGCGGGAATGCACTTTAAGATATGGTCGCATTTCAGGGCGAGAAAGGTCAGCCAAACGGGAGCGCCGAGCTTCAATGCGACGAGGGATAGCGGAATGACGGCGAGGAAGATAAAAGCCGAGTCGTTTTTCAAGATGAAGCTCGTGTCTCCGCCTGCTCTGACCGTTCCCGATACTAAAGCGTTTCCAAAGGTCGTGGCGGCAGTCGTGACCGAAAGCACTCTTATAAGACTGACGGCAACTCTGCGCGCTTCATCCGAAACACCGTACAGCGAGACGAAGGGCTTGGCGATCAAGCCCAGTGAGATAGCGCTAACCGCGCCTATGGCAATGAATATCACCTCGGCGGTATAGGTGAAGCTTTTAAGGCTCCTCATATCCCCCTCTCCGACAGTCTTTCCTATTTTCAAGCCGAGGGAGACCGAAAGAGCGTTCGGAATGATATAGGTCACGGCGTTCAGAGTATTTGCTATCGCAAAGGCGGCAAACTCCGCGCCCGAATTCAGCCTTCCTATGACGAATGCCGAGAAAAGGGTATTGAATATCCAGACCGCCTGACCGAGAAGAATGGGTGAGGTAAGGGAAAGAAATCCGAGATATTCCTTAGCTGAAGCTCGCCCTTCTGCCTTTAGCTGAGCTTTTTTATTTTCCTTAAGCGAGGCTCGTAAATACCGAAGGGCAAATACCGAAAGCAAGAGAGTCTCAACACCCTTTGCGATCGAAAACGCCGCCGCAGAGCCGATAGCTCCGAGTCTCGGCATACCGAAAGCGCCGAATATCAGCCCCGAGCCGAAATAAAGCTCGGCGAGAAGCGCGCCTATCGCGGAGACGGTACATCCTATCGGCCGCTCGATGCATTTAAGATAAGTTCCTATCGCGCCCGAAAGAGCCGTTGGTATAAATGAAAAGGCGAGCGCTCTTAAATATTCGGCAGCCGTCTCCATATCCCTGCCGTGAAGGAAGGGCGAGACTATTACCTCGGGGAAGAGAAAAGACGCCGCGCTCATCAGCGCCCCCAGGATAAGTATGGTAGAAATTCCGAAAAGAGCCGTCCTTCCCGCGGCTCTTTTATTGCCCGATCCCCTTTGCTGGGCGCTTCCGACGAGCATACCGCCCTCGATACCCGCTATCAGCATAACGAAAGCCGAGCTTATCTGCATACCGCAATACGCCGCTCCCGTCTCCATATCTCCAAGCCTTCCGACCATAAGATTATCCGCGAGAGTCATAAGAAACCTGACCGCGTTTTCCGCGGCGAGCGGAAGCGCGATTAAAATAAGCTCCCGATAGAAGCCTTTATCCCTTGTTAACAGCATTTTTAAAAAACGTTTTCCTTTTCGTATCTTTTTGTTTGAAATATTTACATTTTATCGGTTTAAAATAGTATTAGCGCAGGCGCGCAAAATATGTAAAGGGGATATGACGTGAAAAAGCTACTGAGAATACTGTTTTCAAGGGTGACGGTATCGGTTTTATTTATAATCGCCGAGGTTCTGGCTATGGCTCTCGTTCTGAATTACGCGGCTTCCTATTACGCCGCATTCAACGTTGTAGCGAGGGTGATCGGCGTTTTGGTTTTTCTCAGCCTTATAAACAGAGACACAAATCCCGAATTCAAGCTCACCTGGCTTGCCGTGGTGCTTATACTTCCTCTTTTCGGCGCGCTTCTATACGTTATATTTTCAAAGCGGTACACGACCCGCTCCGAGACGAAATTTCTGCTTAGTCTCGGGGAGAAGCTCAATAAAAACCGCAAGGAAAGCCGCGATCTTGCCGTATCGAACGAGATGCTCTCCCTGCTTTCTTCGCGCGACTTCGGGCTTGGCGGTATTGCGCTTTCGCTTACCTCGAGCGATCCCTTATCCTGCCTTTACCCCGACACGGGCGCAAAATACTACTCCTCGGGTGAGGAGCTTTACTCGGATCTTCTTCTGGCGCTGGAGTCTGCGGAAAAATATATTTTTCTCGAATATTTTATAATCGAAGAGGGCGTTATGTGGGAAGGTATATACGCCGTTTTAAAGAAACGCGCGAGCGAGGGCGTTACCGTCCGCGTGCTTTACGACGATTTCGGCTCTATGTCCACTCTGCCGAAGGGCTTCGATAAGTCGCTTTTGCGCGACGGCATTGAGGCGAGGTGCTTTTCACCTATAAGACCGACGCTGACTTCCTCGCACAACAACCGCGATCACAGGAAAATAGCCGTCATTGACGGCGAGGTAGCCTTTACGGGCGGAGTCAACGTCGCCGATGAGTATATAAACGAAAGGCGGCGCTTCGGCTATTGGAAGGACGGCGGTATCAGAGTAGAGGGCATTGCGGCTCGCGGCTTTGCGAGGCTTTTCCTTTCTCTTTTCGACCTTACCGCAAGAAGCGACGACGATTACGGAAAATTCCTGCCCCCGATAGAAGCATCGGAAGCGGGCGCGCCCGAAGGCAAAGATGTAATGCGCCGAGGCTTTCTTCTGCCTCTCGGCTCGGGACCTATGCCCTTTTACCGATCGCCCGTCGGCAAAAGCGCGCTTATGAATATTATATGCGCGGCGAAGCATTACGTTTATATAACCACGCCTTATCTTATCATTGACTACGATCTGACAGAGGCTCTTCTCGCGGCGGCGAAGAGGGGAGTTGACGTAAGGATCATAACCCCCGGAATAGCGGATAAAAGGCTGATAAAGATAATAACAAAAAGCGCCTACCCCGCTTTATGCGAGGGAGGCGTCAGAATATTTGAATATACGAAGGGCTTTATTCACGAGAAAACGGTAGTTTCGGATGACGTGATAGCAATGACGGGCACAGTCAATCTCGATTACAGAAGCCTCGCGCACCACTTTGAGGATATGCTCGCGCTTTTTCTTTCGGACGAGATAATCAATATTAGGCTCGGTGTGCAGAAAACGCTCTCGGACTGCTGCGAGATAACGAAGGACGAGGCGAAGCTCGGCGTGACCGAGAGGGTCGTCCGAGCCTTGACGAGAATTATATTTCCTCTTTTATAAAAATCAAATGAAGGACGTATTGTTTATCCTGAGTCTGAATCTTAAGCCGAGCCTTTCCGCTGCACTTCTGCAAAGCTTCATTCTGCCGAGAAAGATCTCAAAATAATCCATTATCGAGCTGATCTCGGTATCAACCGTAAGATCGAGGGTTATCTCACCGCGCTCGCAGTCAAGGTCAAGGCTCGATCTTGTGACCGAATAATTGACTCTATCGTGAATATCAAAGCTATGGATATCCGAATTCCTGACGCGGCTTCGGCGAACGTCCGATTTATCAGCAATGATCAATGCCGCCGCAAGGTCGCTGACGGGGACTCCCGAGCCTTCGTCGTGATTTCCTATCGCGAGAGCTATCGCGGCTATTTCCTCGGCATTCATACCGAGCTTATCGAGCAAGCGGAAGGAAATGAGCGCGCCCGACTGGGAGTGATCGACTCGGTTGACGAGGTTGCCGATATCGTGCAGATATCCCGCTATCATAGCAAGCTCCACGCATCGCTCCCCCTTGCCGATGCCCTTAAGTATTTCAGACGCCCTCACGGCAACGGTGGTAACGTGGGCAAAGCTATGCTCGGTATAGCCGAGGGCAAGAAGCGCCTTATCCGCTTCTCTTATATAAGTATTTATATCGTTGTCATTCTTGATTATTTCGTATGTGATCATTTATTTCTCCGTTTTGGTTTTTCTTTCAGTATATCAGCTTTAAGCTTATATTTCAAGAGCTAAATTATTAACATTCAATTCTTTGAAGCCTCAAAAATCCCGAATAGTGTTGACAATTTACAGGTAAAGTGATAAACTATATTAGTAAGGGGGTGCGATCTTGGACGCTATAATTGCATATTTACGTGATTTTAATTTAGTGACCGTTATCATCCGTCTTTTGCTTTCGGCAATACTCGGCGGAATTATCGGTCTTGAAAGAGGAAGGCAGCGCCGCGCGGCAGGCCTTCGTACTCATATACTCGTCTGTATCGGAGCGGCGCTCACCGCTATGGTGGGATTTTTCGCAAGAGACGTTTTCGGTCTTATCAATTCCGATCCTCTGAGAGTTTCGGCTCAGGTTATCTCGGGTATAGGTTTCCTCGGTGTTGGAACTATTATGCTTAAGGGCAGGTTTCAGGTTATCGGACTTACCACAGCGGCAGGTCTTTGGGTAACCGCGGCTATCGGTCTTTCGCTCGGAGCAGGCTTCTATGAGGGCGCTATCGTGGCGTTTGCCGTTTCGGTCTTCACCGTCATGGTGCTGAACAAGATTGAAAGATACATAAACGAGCATCGCTCCTTCTTCGGAGTCTATATAGAGATAGATACCGACCTTGACGTTAAGCCTTGTATCGCATTTCTTAAGGAAAATTACCAGGCGCACGATATACAGGTTACCCTTCCGAGAAGCGGCGTCTCGGGTAACGTTGGAATAGAGGTCAGTATTTTCACCGATAAAAAATCGGGAGACACGCTGGAGAGCGTTATAGCGGAGCTTCAGGAAAACAGCTACGTTGTTTTCGCCACGGAGTCGCTTTAAGTGTAGTTTTTCATTTTAGTATTAAGCATCTTTCAAAATTAAAAGCAAGAGTAGAAGTAAGTCTTTGCGACCCTTCTACTCTTGCTTTTTTCGCCTCGCCCTTCTGCTCACCTTTGCCGGGGGGAGCCTGACAACTCATCCTTAAGCCTTCCCTTGCAAGGGAAGGCTTCGCTGCGGCTCGGTCACGCTCGGGGTCTGACACCTCATCCACCATCTCCGATGGTCCCCCTTCCCCCGCTGGGGAAGGCAACTCGCGCCGCTTCGCTACCCGCTGGAAAAGGCTTATATAGGCTCGCCCTCCGGGAGAGCTGTCGAGCGAAGCGAGACTGAGAGGGAGGCTTTCGTTTGCACTCGGCAAGCCTCGCCCGACGCCTTTAGGCGTCATCCTCGAACGATGACGATATCCCTCGCTGTCATCCTCGAGCTAAGCGAAGGATCTCGAGGGATATCGGTGAAGTGAAGGATCTCGAGGGATATC
>JAFTQV010000034.1 GCA_017462605.1 Clostridia bacterium
TCAAGCTCCATATTTTCAAGTACAAGCATATCTTGCGTTTTGATTGCAGCATCACGCATCATCGCTTGGACTTCTTCCTTGATACACTTGTAGTCACCTTCGCCGTTTCGGCGGTAGCTGCCCGAAAGAGGATTTCCGTCAATATACACGGGCTTATCGCTACGCTGCGCGCGAGGTACACGGATAGCAACAATGCGCTTGCCGTCGATGTCCTCGATAGTTACGTCCTTATCGGAGAGAATATTGGCACTCACCTTGTTCACGTTATTGACAATATCCCAAAAGTCTTTAATCAGCTTTTCGGGATCGGGCAGGTCAACGGGGTGCAAGGATTTGTCATCGTGTTCCTCAACGCCGAGCAAAATAATACCGCCGAGTGTATTGGCAAACGCAGAATAAGTTTCCCAAATGCTACGGGGCAGACCGCCAATTGCCTTTTTCGCTTCAATACGATTGTTTTCTTTATACTTTTCTATGTTGGTAAAATCAATCATCGTAAGACCTCCACATTATGCGTTCTCACCGGGAACGATTTCGACAATATCCCCAATCTCACAGTTCAGAGCCACACATATCTTTACGAGAACGTCGGTTGTAACAACCGTGCCTTCCTTGCCCATTTTAGTGATGGTAGCAAGGCTAAGTCCTGCGCGCTCAGCGAGTTCTTTTTTCTTCATATTGCGGTCAATCAAAAGTTTGAATAAGGGTTTATAACTTGCAGCCATAAGTCACCTCAAAAAATTACATTATTACATTTTATATTATATCACATGATATTCGAAAAATCAACACGCAAATTAGAATATTCATGCGATAATAGGAATTTTATAATATATAGTATTGCAATTACGTATCATAACACTTGCCGTTCGAGCCTATAACGGAGAAGGAATTGCTTTGCAATTTGCGAGCGTTGATGATAAAATTACTCTTGCAGATCTCCAAGGTTAAAAATATACTTACCCTTCCTTTTTGCATGCTTATACGTTGTGTATGCTCCGCCCCAGTCGTGCGAAACGCAAGCTACCACGTAATCGGCTTTTTCCACCATATACTTATTCCGATAAGAAATAGCAAACCTCAGTGGCTTATCCTCGATTTCAGGATAAATAATCGAATCATACATCGTCTCCAGACACTCCAAATGATTCTTCTGGTACTCTACGGTCAGGTAGGGAGTAATAAATATCAGCGAAATTTTCGGGTGCGTTTCTTGATACTTCTTGCAACAGTCATATGCAAACCTATCAAAGCCTCCATAGCCACCTAAATACATATCAGCAGGCTGATCTCCTACCTTTTCTTTCAAGAAGGTAAGTAGTTTTTGTTCGTATTTTTCTGATTTAGAGAAATTAGCATGTCCGCAAAAAGCCACAATCATAGATCAATCCTCCTTTATGTAGGTATGCCTACATAGTATATCATGCTTTCAAGAAAAAATCAATAGTATGTAGGCGCACCTTCTTATATTTTTTTAGGTTTCTTGATAAAATATTGTATGTAGGTGAATCTACGGAGTTGAATCTTCTTATCGGAGGTGGCATCTTGACTGTTAATGACGCCGTTGCAAAGCGTATTTCCAAGTTATTGCGCGAAAAAGATATATCCCAATACCGCTTAGAGCAGGAGTCGGGAATACAGCACGGAAGTATGCAATGTATAATGAATGGACGCAACAAAACGGTGACTTTAAGTACCGTAATTATGATTGCAAGAGGTTTTAATATGCCTCTTACCGACTTTTTGGATGACGAGATTTTCCGTTCGGAAGATTTAGAAATAGACCAATAAAAGCCGCCTTGTGTTTAGGGCGGCTTTTGTCTATTAAAAATCGAATTTATCAGTACAAAAATAAAAATTGTACTTTTGTTTTTTTGCCCGGATTTCTTTGTTTAGTTATATTTTGTACCATCACGGTACACATAAAATCTTTATTTTTTTAAAGTTTCTCTTGCATTCCCGATAAAAAGAAGCTATAATTGTATTGACCTTGAAATTATACATGCGCAAAATACATTTGAAGGTTAATTTATGCGCTTTAGCGCGGTCGCTTTGCGACAGATCGGAGACCGATATGAGAGGATCAGACAAGGTATATCATAGACCCTACCACCCTACATTTCTTACGAAAGAAAACGATAAGCCGTATATATGCAGGCTTGCGCCGTCAAGCGAGGGATTTGAAGCCGAATGGCTTGATAACAGCGGCGCCGCAGGGCACACGCTTTATTATAAAAAGCGAGGAGCTGACGAGGCGGTATCGCTTGCGATAAAAGACTCCGTCGTTAAGGTCACGGGTCTTGACGAGGAATGTGAATACGAGATCTATATTGAGAATAGCAACGGCGCTAAAAGCAACGCAAGGCTTATTCGCACGTCTCGGATACCCGAGGGCACTGCGGTGATCAATTATCTTCATCCCGAGGATGATCAGTACGCATTCAGCGGTCATTATCTTTGCAGCCCTTCGATAGTGCGCGCAGGGTGCGGCAGGATTATCGCATCTATGGATATTTACGGCAAGCGAATGGCGCAAAATCTGACGGTTCTTTTCTATTCGGATGACGACGGAGAAAGCTGGCGTTATCTTTGCGATCTTTATCCATTCTATTGGAGCGTCCTTTTCATGCAAGGCGGCAAGCTTTATATTCTCGGTCAAAGCACTGAATACGGTGATCTTCGCATTTCATCGTCAAGCGACAACGGCGAGACCTGGTCGGCGGCGTCAATTTTATTCTACGGATCGAACGTGCTTTCCGACCTCGGCGGTATCAACCGCGCTCCTATGCCTCTCACAAGATACGGCGGACGCCTTTGGGCAAACTGCGAATGCGGCTGCTGGGTATGCGGTCATATTCCGGGCGTTATGTCGATAGACGAGAATGACGATCCGATGATCCCTTCCAACTGGTCATTCGGAGATTTCCTTCCCTTTGAGGGCGAGTGGCAGGCAGCCTCATCAGGCAAGCAGGGTGATACTATGGAAGGCAGTATGGTTATCGCGCCCGACGGCAAGCTTTATAATTACCTCAGGTGGAAGATCGGCAGCTATCTGAGGCTTAAGATCAATACGGATGATCCCGAGGCAGCTCCCATATTTGACGGCATTTACGAGGCTCCCGTTTCAAACTCTATGTTTAAGATCTTACCATATGACGGAAAGTACATAATGGTCACCAATACCAAGAGCGAGGTAAGCGCGGCTAAATACAAGAGCTGGTCGTACAGAAACGTTCTTTCAGTATATGAAAGCGAGGATCTCAGATCCTTCAAGCGAATTCTTGACGTTGTAAACCGCGAGGACGAGGATGCCACAAAAATCGGTTTCCAGTATCCTTCGGTATTTATCGAGGGCGATATGCTCTATCTTATGATCCGCTCGGCATTCAACGGCGCGAATAGCTTCCACGATTCAAACTATATGCTTTTCGCTAAGAAAAAGCTTAAGTAAAGAAAGGCAAAAATAAAAAGACGGTACCGCGGATAATTCCGCTATGCCCAAAAGGGCGGTACCGTCTTTTTATTTTAAAGGATGCGGCGGATATTGCCGAATACTTTCACTTCGGTGAGGGATGACAGATTCGCGGAAGATCCGTCGGCTGACGACCGAAGGCGTACGTGCGTACGACGAGGAAGGAAACGGCGGATATTGCCGAATATGTCATTCCTCACCCAACGGTGAGAACTACTTTGCCAACATTCTTGCCTTTGTAGAGAATATCGTGAGCCGCTTCAGCCTCTGTTATGGGAAGGGTCGCATAAATGGTAGGCTTAACGAGACCCGCCTCGATCTTGGGATAAACGTTCTTGACGAGGTCGTGAAGGATCTCTGCCTTCTTCTCGGGAGTACGGGAACGAAGGGTGCTTCCTATGATACGAACGTTGCGTACATATATATTCTTAAGGTCGATCTCGGTGAGCTGACCTGCGAGAGCCGCGATCATTATCCAGCGCGCACCGTGGGTAAGATAATGAAGGCATTTACCCATAATGCTGCCGCCGAGGCAGTCTATTGCAACGTCAACGCCATGACCTGCCGCGAGCTCTTCTTTAAGCACCTCAACGATATCTTCTTTAGGGGTGACAACCACTCTATCTGCGCCTAAATGACTAATTTCGTTTGCTTTTTCGTCCGTTAAGACGGTTGTAATGACTCTTACTCCGAAAGCCTTTGCCATAGGAATTATAACGCTTGCGAGTCCGGAAGCGCCTGCGTGCATAAGGAGAGTATTGCCTTCCTTGATATTGCCCTCGGTGAAAAGATTGAGGTAAGCGGTAGCGAAAGCCTCGGGAATTGCCGCGGCTTCAACCATGGTGCAATTCTTGGGAACAGGCATAAGCATATCGTACTTAACGGCAACGTATTCAGCATAACCGCCTCCGCCGAGAAGCGCGCATACCTTATCTCCAAGCTTCCAATCGGAAAGCTTCTTCGCATCATCGCCGATCGAAACGATCTCTCCTGCGATCTCAAGTCCCATCCACTCAGGGCATCCGGGAGGGGGCGGGTAGTCTCCTTCTCTTTGCATAAGGTCGGCGCGGTTAAGAGCCGCAGCCGCGATCTTGACGAGAACCTCGTCGCTCTTTATTATCGGATCGGGAACGTTATCCCATCTTAAGCTTTTATCATCGTTTACAAGAATAGCCTTCATTTTTATTTCCTTTCTTACTCACAGCATTTTAATATGGTCTTGAAGAGCATAAGCTCGTAGTCGCAGGTATAGGGATTTTCCTTTTCGCCCGCTACCATCTCAGCGAAGGACTTCATCATAGGTATGTACCTATCATAATTCTCTGAGCGGGTCCACTCTGCGCCAACCTTCCAGTCAACGCCCGTTCCCTTATTATAATCGGTGCAATGAAGGGGATATGCGCCGGCAGCCATCTCGAGGGGGCGTATTTCAAATCTGCCCTTAGTTCCTGTGACGACGAGCTGACGCCTTTCAAAACCGCAATGCTCTGCTCCGCTCGTCTTTACAAAGGATGCGCCTCTATCGTATTCAAGGACGGCGAAGCCATTGTCCTTTGAATCAACGCCCTCAAAGCGCTTGCTCGAGCGATTGAAGGGGATGACCGCCTTAGGCTCGCCCTGGATCTGAAGCACGAGGTCTATCATATGGCATCCGAGGAAGAACATCATTCCGCCGGGGAAGGTTGAAAGCCAGCTTACGCACTCCACGCCATGAAGGCAATTCATCTGAGCCTCAACGCTGACCACCTCTCCGATCTCTCCCTCTTTGACTCTTTTTATAACGTCTGCGATAGCGGGATTATAGCGATACATGTAACCCGTGTGAAAAACTGTGCCGTTTTTCTTAACTATGGACATAAGCTCCTCAAAGTCGGAGAGCGAGAGTCCGCCAGGCTTTTCCATATGGATATGCTTGCCTGCCTTAGCCGCCATAAGCGCGTATTTCGTGAGATAGATCTCCTCGGTCTCGATGATGACAGCTTCGATACTCTCATCGGCGAGGATCTCTTCAACGGTAAGCTCTTTATAGCCCTCAAATCTCTTCATCCTTCTCGGAAACTTCTCGCGCTCGCCCTCGGGGAGCGCGTAGCCGACGATCTCAAAAACGTCAGGACATTTTACAAGCGCGCCGAAGATTGCGCTGCCGTGGCTAAACTCACTTGTTCCTATCTGCGCAACTCTTATCTTTCTCATTTTAGTTTTCTCCAATCAAACTGAACCGCAACGGGGTATTTCTTATCAAATATGAGCCTATTATATATCTCGGGGCAATCCTCGGGGCTATGAGTCTCGCCAACGAGATCCTCAAGGGTAAGTCTGCCTCCCGAGCAGAGCCTCAAAACCGCCTTGATATCATCTCTGTGCGTAAACCAACCTGGATGCGACTCTTCCTCGGGGCGCGCTATCGTATGCGCACCGATGACGGTTATACCGGGGGAATGTATCTTCTTATAGTAATCGACAGTGAAATCAGAATTTCTCGTGCATCCGAGGAGCGCGACTCTGCCAAACTTAGCCATGCAATCGAGCGCCTGATTGAAGCCTGCGCCAACGCCCGTTACCTCAATGCAAACGTTCACGCCGCCGTCCGTGATCTCCTTTACTCTGTCCGCAAAGCCCTCTTCAAAGGGATCGAGAGCATAGTCCGCTCCGCATTCAAGAGCTATCTTACGCCTATCGGGATTGGGATCGACCGCTATGACGGGAACAGCGCCCGCAAGGCGGAGAAGCTTGACGGCTATCATACCAAGCACGCCAAGTCCCATGACCATTGCACTTTCGCCCATTTCAAGTCTGGTTTTCCTTATAGCCGCCATAGGAAAGCTTGCAATGAAGCTCAAAGCCGCCGTCTCGTATGAAACGTTATCGTCCTCGATCTTAACGACGTTCTTTTCTCTCATAAGATTGTAGTCCTTATGCTTGCCCCAATATACGACGACTCTATCGCCAACCTTGACGTCCTTAACGTCATCGGCAACGCGGATAACCTCTCCTGCGCTATTGTATCCCGAGGCTCTTGGGAATACTACCTCGGATGCGCCGTTGGCATTAACGTTGGGGTCGCCTGTGATATTAGCTCTCTCCGTTCCCGAGCTTATGGTGCTGACCGCGGTCTTGACAAGAACGCAGCCGGGCTTCATCTCAGACGCATCGAGCTGAAGAAGCTCCGCTTTATTGATTTCTGTGAAAACGATCTGCTTGATCTTCATTACGATTACCTTCCTTGAAAGTTTTATTGTACTCTAATTTTAGCATATTGACAAGGTGAAAAAAATATTATATACTATATAAAAACAGGTAAAATAGTCCAGAAATTTGAATGAGGAGTGCCTATGAACGGAGAGCTTTTATTCTCAAGCAGCTTTTTCTTCAGAACCTTCACTTATAATAAATACCGCCACAACGATATACAAAGCGGCGCGCCTTCGCATTATATCGCTCTTATGCTCTCGGGAAGCGCCGAGCTTAAGACTGAGGACGGAACGGTGGAAATACGCGCGGGCGACGCCTTCTATATTCCTATGGGCTGCCGATATCAGTCATTCTGGTACGGCGATCCCACGGTGAAATTCATATCGCTCGGATTTTTATTTATGCCGAGCTTCGACGCCAAGGTATACGACGTCGGCTCCTTCGCGTGCGACGAAAGCGAACGCGAGCTTTTTAAAAAGATCGCAAAGGCGGGGCGCGTCTCTTGCTCTGTGATAGGTGATTTTTACACTCTGCTCGGCATGATAATGCCAAAAATCACCCCCGCCGAAAAGAGCAGATCGGCAAAACTCGTCCGATCGGCAAAAAAACTTCTTGCCGAAGCGCCGCATATGTCCGTTGCCACACTTGCCAGAAAATGCTCGGTCAGCCGCTCTACTCTTTTTTCCGCTTTCGAAAAGCACTCGGACGAAAGCATTGGAGAATACAAAAATTCCATACTGATGGAAAAGGCGAAGGGGCTTCTCATCGCCACCGATCTTTCTATCGAGGAGATCAGCGAAAAGCTCAGCTTCAGCTCTTCATCTTATTTCAGAAAGCGCTTTTCAGCCTACTTCGGCATGCCGCCGAGAAATATAAGAAAAAAATATAATATGTAAGAAAGAGGCTGCTTCATTTAGGCATAACCCAAAAAGAGCGAAGATTCCGTCTGAAAAATACGGTTTCTTCGCTCTAATTTTATGCCTTGTTGATTTTTCGAGGTTGAAATTTTGCAAATTTCTTCCTTTTAATGCTCTTTTTGTATCGCCGTTTCCTCACTCGCCGTATTTTTATACGGCTATCGTTCGTCATCCGACGATTTCTGCTCTAAATTAAGCAAGCCCCAAAGGTGTTTCGCA
>JAFTQV010000035.1 GCA_017462605.1 Clostridia bacterium
AGGCTTCCTTCAGACTCCGCCTCACGACGGACGCCCTTGCCCTCAGCTAACAGTTCCTACTGCCAAGCCTGTAGCGGACTTCCACCGCCAAGTTGTAACGCGTGCCGAGCGCACAAAAGCAAGGTCTGCCTCGACATGATGAGACAGACCTTTTCTATTTAAATATAATTTACTCTATTCCGTGATAACCGTGTTTTTCCGCATTTCCCAATAAATACAAGAATGCAAATGCAGGAATTCTTAAAAGTTCCTTTCCGCTCGGCGTATTGTGTACGCCGAAATCATTAGGTGACTTAGTGACAATGATAGCGACAGACGCCTGCTCACAAAGCTCGACAATAGCATCATTATCCGAAATAGGCGCCCCTTCGCGATACTTTACTTCAATCAAAATATTTTTGATTTTAGGATAATCTACTACTATGTCTATCTCTTTGTTTTTTCTTCCTCCGCGATAATAACCTACCGAGGTTGCGACCTTATAATAAAATGCGCTTACGTGCTTATAAACCGCAGTTTCAACGACCTTTCCCATTCCAACGGGATCCGCTAAAATAGTTTCATCCATTAAAACCGCATTTCTTATAGCTGCATCAGCAATATAAATTTTAGGTCTTGCCTTCAATATTTTCTTACCTGCCATATCCACAGGCCAGCTCTGATATATCAAATTTGCGCTTTCCAGATATTGAATATAGTTTTCTACAGTTACTCGCGATACGCCATTTAGCTCTTTGGTAATCGCATCAATGGAAACTATTTCGGAAGAAACGTTGCATAAATACAGAAAAATACGCTCAAGCTCTGTCGCGTTCCTTATGTTATAAAGTGACGGTAGATCGCGCTTCAAAACCTTGTCCACCACATCTTCTCGCATGATCTGCTGAGCCATCAGGTCGTTATCAGCGAGAGCAAGCTCAGGGAATCCGCCAACCTGAAGATACCTTATAAAATGATTTTGCACCTTAGAAAGCTGCATCATAATCCGAGTACGTTCAATTTGGGTCTTGCTTAAAAGATCGGTAGCCTTAAGATCATTGGGAATATCAGGTCTTTCAAGACAAAGCAGCTCGCAGTATTCGTAAAATGACAATGTAGGCACCTGTATAACCGACCAGCGCCCTGCTCCGCTCTCTCGGCTTCCCTTCATAAGAGCCGGGCTTGCCGAACCCGTCGCCACAACACGCGTATCCGGTTGATTGTCATATATAACCTTTAACCAGCGATCCCAATCGGAAGCATACTGTATTTCATCAAAGAAATAATAAACGTCCTGATCCGCATATATATTCTCGTGGTAGCACTCAAGAACCTCTTCAAAGCTGCTCAATTTAAGCATGGGATGATCCATAGATATGAATACTATCTTTTGAGGCAGCACGCCTTCTTTTAGTAAAGTATCTATCATTTGATATTGAATTGTGGTTTTTCCGACTCTGCGTGTACCGGTCAATACCACTGTACGGCGTATATCCCTATCTTTTATGCGCTTGATCGCCTCAAAAAAAGCAAATCTCTTATAGCTTTTTGTCATTTTAGGATTTACAACTCCGGTCTTCCACCATGGATTGTAAGCGCTTAAAACCTTTAAAATACCTTCCTTGGTCGTGATAGCCATGAACAAACCTCCATTTTTGTATTTATTATAACACAAAAATTAATATTTGTCAACAAATACTATAAGTATACTTATAATTATTTCAACAAAAGATGATTATTTTCGCCAAAAATCAAAAAAAAGACGGCTTCAGTCGTCGAGAAAACGCCACACTTCACACCGAGGTCGTGCGAGTGTTTGCCGAAGTGGAAAACGACTTTTATTCCCTTAGCCTTGCGCAAAGCGAAGACGACTTCAGTCAGTGCATAAAACGCCACACTTCACACCGAGGTCGTGCGAGTGTTTGCCGAGGTGGGAAAACGACGTTTTATTCCCTTAGCCTTGCGCAAAGCGAAGACGGCTTCAGTCAGAGCAGAAAATGCCGTTCTTCACACCGAAGTCGTACGAGTGTTTGCCGAGGTGGAAAACGACGTTTTATGCCTGAATCAAGCCGTCTTAAATAGTCTTAAATAGTTGCAAGCATCACTGCTTTGATAGTATGCATCCTGTTCTCCGCTTCTTCAAATACGATAGAAGCTTCGCTCTCGAATACCTCGTCGCTTACCTCGAGATAGCTCTTGCCGAACTTCTCTCCGATCTCCTTGCCGATGGCAGTCCCAAGATCGTGGAATGCGGGAAGGCAATGCATAAACCTTACGCCGTCACCTGCGTTTTTCATTATATCAGCTGTTACGGCGTAGGGTGAAAGATCCGAAAGTCTCTCTTCCCATACCTCATAAGGCTCGCCCATAGACACCCAGACGTCTGTATATATAACGTCCGCGCCCAAGGTTGCCTTCATGGGATCGGTCTCAAGGGTGATGCTTGCGCCGCTCTTCTTTGCAATTTCAAGGCATTTTTCAACGAGCGCCTTATCGGGAAAATACTTTTCGGGAGCGGCAATAGTAAAGTCGAGACCCATGATCGCGCTGCCTACCATAAGGGAGTTGCCCATATTGTATCTCGCGTCTCCCATATAAACGAGCTTCACGCCCTTGAGCTTTCCGAAGGTCTCCTTTATCGTAAGGAAATCGGCAAGTATCTGGGTAGGGTGAAATTCATTCGTAAGTCCGTTCCAAACGGGCACCTTGGAGTAGCGCGCAAGCTCCTCGACGATGCTCTGACCGTAGCCGCGGTACTCAATTCCGTCATACATCGAGGCGAGGACACGCGCCGTATCGGCGATCGTCTCCTTCTTTCCGATCTGAGAGCCATGAGAGTCAAGGTAGGTCACTCCCATTCCGAGGTCGTATGCGGCAACCTCGAAGGAGCATCTTGTCCTCGTGCTTGTCTTTTCAAATATAAGCGCAACGTTCTTGCCCTCGCAAAGCCTGTGAGCTATACCTGCCTTTTTCTTTGCCTTAAGGTCGGCGGCGAGGTCTATAAGATAACCTATCTCCTCAGCCGAAAAATCAAGAAGCTTTAAGAAATCTCTTCCCTTTAAATTCATTTTTTAATCTTACCTTTCTTTGTTTAAGCAAGCTCTGCCGCTACCTCTTTTATAACCTTGACGGCGCGCTCAAGAAGCTCCATCGGGATATTGAGCGCAGGGAGCAGGCGAAGCTTATTCTTCGCCTTTATAGGAAGAACTCCGCGCGCCATGCACTCTCCGAGGACGGCATTTACGTCGGCTTCCGTTTCAATTCCTATCATAAGTCCCATACCGCTGACGCTCTTTATTCCCTTAGCGCAGGAAAGCTCCGAGAATACGTAGCGAGAGCGCTCGCGTACGCCGAGAAGCACGTCGTCCGTTATGCGGCTGATCACGTTTACCGCGCCCGCGCAAGATATGGGATTGCCACCGAAGGTCGACCCGTGCGAGCCTTTTCCAAGCGTCTTTTCCACCTTATCGAAAAGCAGAGCCGCGCCGATCGGAAGTCCGCCGCCAAGTCCCTTAGCTGTGGAGAGGACGTCAGGCTTGATACCGTAGTTCATATATGCATAAAGCTCTCCGCATCTGCCGTTTCCTGTCTGCACCTCGTCTATCATAAGAAGTATATTTTCGCTTTTGCACAGCGCCTCAACGCCGAGAACGAAATCTCGGTCAAGCGCTATGACGCCGCCCTCGCCCTGAACAAGCTCCATCATTACCGCGGCGCATCTGTTTTCCTTCACAAGCTCCTTAACGCTCTCGAGATCATTCGGCTCGGCGTATAAAAAGCCTTCGGGGAAAGGCCCGAAATCGTGATGAAAAACATCCTGCCCCGTTGCCTTAAGGGTGGTGACGGTTCTGCCGTGAAAGCTGTTTTTCAAGGTCACTATATTATAGTCGCCCTTGCCCTTGGTATCCTGCGCCCACTTTCTCGCAACCTTTATCATGCACTCGTTTGCCTCAGCGCCCGAATTGCCGAAAAAGACCTTCTTCGCTCCCGTTTTTTCGCAAAGAAGCTTTGCAAGCGCTGCCGAAGGAGAGGAATAATACAAATTCGACGTATGCTGGAATTTTCCGAGCTGCTCCGTAACGGCATTTACCCATTCGCTATCCGATACGCCAAAGGTATTGACGGCAATTCCCGTACCGAGATCTATATATTCGTTTCCCTTGTCATCATAGAGAAGCGAGCCCTTACCGCTCGTTATTTCTAAGTCAAATCTTGCGTACGTATCAGCCACGTACTGCTTATCTGTATCTTTTACGTTCTGCATATTATTCGTCCTTAGTAACCATTGTGCCCGCGCCCTCGTTTGTGAGAAGCTCCATAAGTATGGAATGCGGGATGCGTCCGTCAAGAATAGTGACCTTACCGACGCCCTTATTTATGGCGTCAATACAGCACTCGACCTTAGGTATCATTCCGCCCGAGATCACGCCGTCCTCATAAAGCTTATTAGCCTCTGAAATTGTGATCTCATGGATCAGGGACGAGACGTCGTCCTTATCGCGAAGGATACCCGCGATATCAGTCATCATAAGGAGTCTTTCAGCTCCGAGCGCTCCCGCTATGTATGCCGCGGCAGTATCTCCGTTGATATTATAAACGTTTCCGTTCTTGTCTCCCGCGACGGTTGAAATGACGGGTATGTAATTTTTCTCGAGCAAATCGTTGATCGGCTGAGGACGGATCTTGGTGATCCTTCCGACGTAGCCAAGCCTTTCATCCTTTATTTCAGCCTCGATAAGTCCGCCGTCTATACCCGAAAGTCCCACGGCGTGACCGCCCTTCATCTGAAGGAGAGTAACGAGAGACTTATTGACCTTTCCCGCCAGCACCATCTGAACGATATCCACGGTCTCCTTATCCGTAACGCGAAGTCCGTTGACAAACTCAGCCTTCTTTCCGAGCTTATTCATAAGCTCGTTTATCTCAGGGCCGCCGCCGTGAACCAGAACGACCTTAACGCCAATGAGCCAAAGGAGAGCAATATCTTCCATGACCTGCTCCTTAAGCTGCTCGTTGATCATTGCGTTGCCGCCGTACTTGACGACTACCACTTTTCCGTTAAATTTCTTTATATAAGGAAGTGCCTGAGTAAGCACCTCAGCTCTTGCTAAGTTGGAAATTTTAAGCTGCATTATGTTATCCTTTTGTAATCATTAATTGTCAAAACAAGCAGATCAGGTTCTGTAATCGCCGTTTATCTTAACGTAGTCATAAGTAAGATCGCAACCCCAAGCGGTGCTTGATGCATTACCGTCTTTGAGAGCGACCTTTATCGTGATCTCGCTCTCGAGGAGTATCTCTTTCGCAAGCTCCTCCGAGAATTCAACTCCCGCTCCGTTTTTGCAAACCACGATCTCGCCTTTTTTGCTTATGAAGGAAACGTCGACCTTATTTACGTCGACCTCGGCGCCGCTGTAGCCTATCGCGCAGAGGACTCTTCCCCAGTTTGCGTCAGCGCCGAACATTGCCGCCTTGGTAAGAGATGAGCAAACGATGCTCTTTGCGATGATCTTCGCGTTTTTCTCATCAAGAGCGCCCGAAACCGCGCACTCTATCAGCTTAGTCGCGCCCTCGCCGTCTGCCGCGATGCTTCTGCAAAGGTAAACGTTGACCGTATTAAGCGCCTTCATAAATACATCGAAATCCTCGCCTTCCTCGGTGATCTCGGCGTTTCCTGCCATACCGTTTGCAAGAAGAGCGACCATATCGTTGGTCGAGGTATCGCCGTCAACGCTTATCATATTGAAGGTGGACTGAATATCGGTTGAAAGCGCCTTCGAAAGAAGGGCGGGAGAAATATTGCAGTCGGTGGTAATGAATACGAGCATCGTTGCCATATTCGGATGTATCATTCCCGAGCCCTTTGCAATTCCGCCGATGCGGCACTCCTTGCCTCCGACGGTGAATGAAACGGCGATCTCCTTGCGCTTAACGTCGGTAGTCATGATACCCTCTGCGGCGTCACAGCTTCCGTCTTTTGAAAGAGAGCGGTGAAGCTCGGGTATGCCTTTCCTGATAGGCTCGATGCTAAGAGGCTGACCGATAACTCCCGTAGAAGCAACAACAACGTCATCCGCGCGGATCCCAAGCTCCTCGGAAAGAGCGAGGCACATCTCCTTCGCTATCTCAATACCGTTTGCATTGCAGGTATTCGCATTGCCGCTATTACAAATAATAGCCTGAGCATAACCGTCTGAAATATTCTCCTTCGTGACGGTGAGCGGCGCGCCCTTCACCTTATTGGTTGTGTATACCGCTGCGGCTGCCGCGCGCTGCTCCGAAAGAATGAGAGCGATATCCTTCTTCGTTCTGTTATGTCTGATACCGCAATGAACTCCGCTTGCGGTAAATCCCTTTGCGGCGCATACGCCGCCTTCAATTACTTTTATCATCTTTTTACCTATACTGCCAATGTTTTAGTTATATCGCATCCAAGCTTGATATTGAGGCATTCAACCGCAGCTCCCGATGCGCCCTTGCCAAGATTATCATATCTTGCCACAAGGATAATTCTATCGCCTTCGCCATATACCTCTACCGACATAGAATCCTTGCCCGAATACCGAGCAGCGGAAAGAAATCCGCCTTCGTCAAATGAAGCATTATAATGCAAAATGGGCGAATTATATGTATTTTTGTAAACTTCCCTTATCATTTCGATATCGCCTTTAAGAAGATCCTTCTTAAAGAGAGGCACAGTAACCTCCATTCCCGAATAAAAGTCCGCAACTATCGGGCAGAATATCGGCGCATTCTCAAGTCCGCTTATCTTCACCATTTCGGGAAGGTGCTTATGCATCTGCGAGATGCCGTACTGGCGCGGAGCGCCAAGAAGAGCGCTTGGCTCCTCTGCTTCATATTCAGCTATCATTTTTTTACCGCCGCCGGAATATCCCGTTATAGAATGAGCCGAAAGCATGGCGTCCTTACCGATGATCCCCGCTTTTATCAGAGGATATACCAAGGTAATAAATCCGCTTGCGTGGCATCCCGGTACGGCAATTCTTTTGCTCTTTCTTATATTTTCAAGATAATCCTCGCCAAGCTCGGGAAGTCCGTAAGCCCAGCCGGGATCGGTCCTGTGCGCCGTTGATGCATCGATAACGACAACGTTTTCGTTGGTTATCATAGAAACCGCTTCGCGAGCCGCATCGTCCGGAAGGCAAAGGAATACAACGTCCGCGCGATTAAGCATCTCGCGCCTTGCATCGGGATCCTTGCGAAGACTCTCATCAAGAGAGATGATCTCAACGTCATCTCTGCTAAGAAGCCTCTCTTCGATGCCGAGACCGGTTGTTCCTGCTTTTCCATCAATAAATATCTTTTTCATAATTCTCCGAATTCTCGGCGCGATGCGCCAAATAAATGTATTTTAACTACAAGACCTTGGAAAGAAAGACCTTGAGCCTTTCGGTTTTAGGATCGTCGAATATCTCTTCGGGAGTTCCCTCTTCGGCGATCACTCCTTCATTTATAAATAGGATCCTATCCGCGACCTCGCGGGCAAATCCCATTTCGTGAGTCACTATGACCATCGTCATTTTTTCATCCGCAAGCTTTTTCATAAGATCGAGGACCTCACCTACCATTTCGGGGTCGAGAGCAGACGTTGGCTCGTCAAACAAAATGACCTTCGGCTTCATCGCTATGGCTCTCGCGATAGCGATCCTTTGCTTCTGACCGCCCGAAAGAGTTGAAGGATATGCATCCGCCTTCTCTTCGAGTCCTATAAATCGAAGCAGCTCGCGCGCTTCTGCCTCAGCCTCAGCCTTGATAGTCTTTTTATCCTTATCCACGAGGATAAGCTCTTCGCTCGGTCTTCTTAAAAGCTTTGTAAGAAAATTCTTTCTTTTTATAGCTTTCAGGCGCTTGTTTGCGCAGTATATGGGTGCGAGGGTTATATTGTCAATAACCGTTTTGTTATTGAAAAGATTGAACTGCTGAAATACCATACCGATATTTTCACGATGCTTGTTTATATCTACCTTAACGTCTGCTATATCCTCACCGTCAAAAAATATCGAGCCGCCCGTGGGATCCTCCATACAGTTAAGGCAGCGCAGAAAGGTCGACTTTCCGCATCCCGAGGGTCCAATGACCGCAATTATTTCTCCGTTTTTGATATCAATATCTATTCCGTTCAGCACCTTAAGGCCGGCGAAGCTTTTTTCAAGTCCTCTTACGGAGATAAGCGGAGTTCCGTCAAGCACTTCTTTCATTTCGCTTAAGTCTCCTTTCGAGAAGCTTTATAAGGTACGTAATTCCAAGAACTATAACGAGATATATCGCCGCAAGTATAAGATAAGGGACAATATACTCGTAGTTCGCGTCTCCTATCGAGCGGAATGCCTTTGTTATATCCACAACGGCGATAAAGCTGACTATCGAGGTCTCCTTTATCAGAACTATAAACTCGTTGCCAAGAGTGGGAAGAATATTCTTTACCGACTGAGGAATTACTATTTTCATCATTGCGACCGAATACGGCAATCCGACCGCGCGGCCTGCCTCAAGCTGACCTTGATCGACCGACTGAATACCCGCGCGCATGATCTCGGATACGTACGCTCCGCTATTCAAGCCGAAGATAATGATCGCGACTACGATACCGTCAAGCGAGATACCGAGAGCCGGCACAAGCACGAAATAACCGATAAGAAGCTGCACGACCATAGGCGTACCTCTGAAAAACGCCACGTAGCAATCGCATACCTTTTCAAGTATTTTGATTATAAGTTTATTTTTTTGCATTACCTTAACAACGGCGATAAGCGTACCGATAACTACGCCTATTAAAAGCCCGAAAACAGCGATCTCAACGGTCGCAAGCAGACCGTCGAGAACGCTGTGATATCCACCGTAGGTAATGAACTGCTTATAAAATAAATTCCAAGCCTTCATTACTCACCACAGAGATTATTTATTATTAAGGATGGCTTCGATATCAGCCTTAGTCTTGCAGGAATCGAACTCGGTATTATCCTTCTTGACGATAAGAACCTGATATGCGCCCTCATAGTAAGAATCGGAGAAGTTTACAGCCTCCTTACGGGTCGCGGTTACGGAAAGACCTGCCATCGCGATGTCAACGTTGTTCTTACCTACCGATGTAACTACCGCATCGAAATCCATATCCTCGATGACAAGCTCAAGTCCGAGATACTCAGCGAGCAGAGCCGCGATCTCCATATCGATACCTGCGAAGTTATTGCCCTTCTTGTACTCATAGGGAGCGAACGCCGCGTTGGTAGCAACGACGAGCTGCTTATCTGCCTTGGATGCATCCTTAGCAACGCTCGTTACGCCGACTATCGCATCGTCGCCGCCGATAACGTTTCCTTCATCGTCATACTCGAGAGCTGCGTACTTTTCGAAGAGTGCGGAAAGAGTTCCGTCGCTCTTTATCTCAGCTATAAAAGCGTTAACGTCGGAAAGAAGCTTGGGCTGATTCTTATCAACGCCGTAAGCGTAGGTTTCCTGAGTAAGAGCTACGTCGATGATCTTTACGTCGTTCTTATACTGAGCGAGAAGCTGATTTGCGGGCTCGTTGTCTATAACAACGTAGTCTACCTGACCGTCAAGCATTGCCTTTACTGCAAGTCCGCCGTTGTTGAAAGCCTTGCAATCGATGTTGGAGAAGCCATTGAGAAGCATATCCGCATTGCCCTTAACGTAGAACTCGCCCGTGGTTCCGCCCTGGACGCCTATACTTACCTTATTGCCGCATGATGCGAGAGTGAACATTGCTCCGACGAGAAGTGTGAGAGCGAGAAACAGTGAGATGATCTTTTTCATTTTTATTTACCTTCCTTGTTAATATATTTTTTTAAATTATTTATTTGAATATCAACCGAGTCGTACCCGGTAGAGCCTGCCGATATTCTCTTTTTAACGCAAGACTCAAGAGATATCTCGGCATACAGATCATCCGAGAATACCTCGGAATATTTTTTGTATTCTTCAAGCGGCATATTGTCAAGCACGTATCCCGCTTCAATGCAATGGGCGACTATCTCGCCGACGGTTTTATAAGCGCTTCTGAACGGAACGCCGCGCTTGGTCAGATAATCCGCAAGATCGGTAGCGTTGATAAATCCGCGCTCCGCCGCGCGATACATATTCTCGCTCTTTACCTTCATCGTTCTGACCATCGGAGCGAAGACCTCAAGGCACTTTATAACCGTCTCGGTCGCGTCAAATAAAGACTCCTTGTCCTCCTGCATGTCCTTATTGTACGCAAGGGGAAGTCCCTTAAGCATGGTGAGCGTACCCATAAGGTCGCCATAGACCCTGCCGCACTTTCCTCTGACAAGCTCTGCCATATCCGAATTTTTCTTCTGAGGCATTATTGAAGAGCCTGTTGTATAAGCATCGTCAAGCTCAACGAAGGAAAACTCCCAGCTCGACCAGAGAATGATCTCCTCCGAAAATCTCGAAAGGTGCATCATTATTATGGAAAACACGGAGAGAAGCTCTACCGCGTAATCTCTGTCTGACACGGCGTCGATCGAATTGCCGAGGTATCCCGAAAATCCGAGAGCCTCACTTGTGAACGATCTTGAAATGGGATAGGTCGTTCCTGCGAGAGCGCACGCGCCAAGCGGTGAGAAATTCATTCTCTCCCTCGCACCGTCAAGCCTTGATACGTCTCGCTTAAGCATTTCGGCATACGCCAGAAGGTGATGCGCAAAAACTATCGGCTGCGCTCTTTGCAGGTGCGTGTATCCCGGCATGATGTCAAGCTTATGCGCCTCGGCGACCGAAGCGATAGCCTCGATAAGATTCAAAAGAAGTCGGCGTACCGTATAGGTTTTTGCTCTCATATAAAGCCTGGTATCCGTTGCGACCTGGTCGTTGCGGCTCCTTGCCGTGTGAAGCTTTTTGCCAAGCTCTCCTTCCCTCTCGGTGAGGACCTTTTCAACGAACATATGTATCTCCTCTGCCTCGGGATCTATCGGCAAGGCTCCCGACTCAATGTCAAGCGATATCTGCTGAAGAGCCTTTGCTATCCTTTCAGCCTCATCGGGAGTAAGAATGCCCGCCTCGGCAAGCATCGCTGCGTGAGCCATCGAGCCAAGGATATCTTCCTTATACATTAGAGAGTCTATATGGATCGACGAGTTGAAGTCGTCTGCTATTTTGTCAAGCGAGCCTGCGGTTCTACCTGCCCACATTTTTTTCATATCGGCTCTCCGTTTACTTCTTACTGTTCTTCGCCTTTACCTGAGCGGCAACCTTGATGGGAAGACCGAAGAGGTTGATAAATCCTGCGGAGTCCGCCTGATTATAAACGTTGTCCTCTCCGAAGGTCGCGATCTCCTCGGAGTAGAGCGAATAGTCGCTCCATACGCCCGCCTTGATAATATTGCCCTTATAAAGCTTAAGCTTTACCTTACCCGTGACGGTTTCCTGAGTCTTATCAACGAATGCGGAAAGCGCCTCGCGAAGAGGAGTGAACCACTGACCGTTGTAAACAAGCTCCGCGAAGGTGATAGAAAGCTTCTGCTTCTCGTGCATTGTCATCTTATCGAGACACATGGTCTCAAGATAGTTATGAGCGAAATAAAGAAT
>JAFTQV010000036.1 GCA_017462605.1 Clostridia bacterium
CCAATGCCACCAAGCTTCTCCCGTGGGGTCAATTCTATTCACAGGATTATTTCCGCAATAAGCATATAAATTATATCCTGTTAATCCTTGACCGGTAGAAACGTATTTGTCAGGGTTTACCCACCTACCGATTACAGAATCGTAATATCTCGTACCAACACAGTACAGCTCGAGGTCAGAATCGTAATAATATCCTCTGTACCTGAAAGGATTGTTGCTTGCTTGTGTGGAAGCTCCGCCGTTGAAATAGTTTGTTATATGGTTGCCCCAAGCATCGTATACGTATTCAACGAGCTTAGTTCCCGAGCCGCTATATACCGCAACTATATCACCCTGCAGATTCTTCTCGAACCAGAAGGTATCCCAGACGTTGGCAGAGTAGCTTGCTCCGTGATACTGCATACCAATGGGCGAGCCTTGAGAGTCGTAGATATAAAGAGTGATATTATTACTTGTCTCTTCCGCAACTATCTGCGAGCCGTTGAGATAATAGGTAGTCTTGACTCCGTTATTGGTCTTCGAGGTGCGTATACCATCGTCATTGTAAGTAAATGTTAGCGCACTTGTGCCTTTTGTCGCTTCTGCGAGCTGCCTGCCCGACCAAGTAAAGTAATAACGAGCGCCGTTGTAGTAGCTTAAAGGATTTCCGTTGGCATCGTAGGTGATATCAACACCGTTAAAGGACGTCAGCCTGTCTCCGGTATACTCATAAGTATTGGTTTGCATACCGCTGAACGTAGTACGCGAAGTAATATTGCCGGCGTCATCATACGTGTAAGTGTAGGCATATGATAAGAGATCATTTACTTCCTTAACAAGCTGACCAAGCTCGTCGTATTCGTAGGTTATCTCTTCGCCTGAGCTGTATACTATCTTAGTAATATTCGCTCCGTCTGCGTCGTAGCTGTACGTATATGTCTTGGTACCCTGACCGCTGACAGTGCTTGAATAGGAGCCAACAAGCCCTGAGGTGTATCCGCCCGAGGAGTAGTAAGAGAAGCTCGTCGTGTTCGTAAAGCTTCCGCCGCCCGAGAGCGAATGCGTGAATGTTTTCGAGGATATCCTATCAAAATCATCATAGGAGAAGCTTTCCTGACCCGTGCCTGCTTCGGTATAGAAGTAGGTGCGGCTGAGAGTACCGTCGTCCTCGTAAAGATAACTGTAAGACCAGCTTGCAGGAGCTTGGGATGAGCCGTTCAGATGATCAACGTCAAACTGCGAGGAGCTGAGCCTGCCCGTAGCTCTGTCATAAAGAAACTCTGCGGAGAAGTCATGGTAAGAGTCAGCCGTCGCATACTCATAAAAGCCTGTGAGCTTATCCGTATCGTCATACTTATACGCCGTGGTCTTTCCGTTAGTGTGGTTTATAAACTTATATACCTGACCGCTTGCGGTATAGGTATATTCATAAGCGAGCGATTTCGTTCCGTTCTTAGTATACCATACCTCTTCAAGCATTTCAAGCTTGTTGTATACGTATTCCACTACGAAGCCGTTGCCATAGGTTATCTTATTAAGCTTTCCGTTATTGGAATTATACGTATACGAAGCAAGCGCATTGCCGTCGCTTGATATAGACGCGGCATTGCCGAAGGTATCATACGTGAAGGTATACGCTGTCGACTTCGTCGTTATAGTGCTGAGCCTGTTTTGCGAGTCGTACGTATAGGTGACCTTTTCGCTCGTTGTATCGGCGGTGTAGTAATATTCTTCGCTGTCAAAGGAAGCGGGGGTCACGTTGATAAGTCTATCCTTATTATCATACGTGTAAGCATAGCCTGTGCTTTCGCCGATGTTTACGGTGGCTAAAAGCTTGCCGTCATAATCATCGTAGAAGTAGCGGATATCCTTTTTCAGCGAGTCGTATTCGCGGACAAGAACTCCGAAGATCGGCGAGCCCGCGGTGACCTCGTACGAATAATATTGCGAGAACTTATCCGTTCCGCTGACGTAATTAAGCGAGGAATCTATCTTATAGCTCTCAACAGACTGAGTAAGTCCGGCCGAGGTATAAGTATAATCGGTCTTGGTTTTCGGCGTCTTCGTTATAAGAGAGTCGGGGTTAGTCTGACCGAAGGGATAGTTTACTCCCGCGTTGTAAATGAAATCGTAATCGACCGTATAGTCTATCTGGTTTGCGGACGTATAGTAGTAATCGGTGATCTCTCCTTGGTTATTCGCGACCCTCTTAAGGTTTCTTTGCGAATCGTATTCGTAGTATTCTTTGTAGAAAGCGCTATTCTTTTGCGACGTCATTCCTTTAGCCGCGCCTTCCTTGTAGTAAGAGTATCTTACAACGCTGTCATCCGTGACGTTCACGAGCGAGATATTATCAAAGTAAGCGTTTGCGCTTTGATAAGAGAAGTCGCAATATATATCTATCGCCTTGATACAGCCGTAGTCGTTGCCGTCCGGCTCCTCGGGCTCGTATTTCGTATTGAATGCGCCGCCGGTAAACTGCCAATTCGTAGCGCCCGGAACAAAATCAAAGGTGTGAGATATTATGACCTCGCTGCCGTCGCTCGGCTGATGATAAATAACGTCCGCTCGGAGTCTGAAGGTCGAATTTTCGTTATAGACCGAAGCGGGGGTCTGCGCTAAACCTGTGAGGATATATTCATAGCCCGAATTGCCTACATAGCCGTAAGCTTCGCCGTACTGAGAGAGCTTATCGGCATCAAGCTCATAGACTCTTTGCTTGATATACTTTTCGGCGTTTGCCTTTCCTTCTATAACTGCATAATCGCCGAATTTTCCGTTGGTACGTACGATTATATCCTCAAATTCATCTTCCGTTACCCAATAGCTTGATATATCGGATGTAACCGTTCCGCTTGAGTTGATATTGCTTGATTCAAAAGCTCCGTAATTAACTCGGCTGAAAAGAGACGAGCCCGTGCAGTCTACAAGCATTACCTCGTAAAGCTTGAAGGTGGGCGCCGCGCTTGAGCCGGACTTCGCCTTGAGGGAGATATCGATCCTGATATTATCCGTCGTATCCGTAACGTCGAAGGGAACTGTGAAGTAAGGCGCGGTTCCGTTGACCGCGTTTGAGTTGAGGGAGAGATTTCCGCTGTAAAGCGTTGCGGAGTCAACTATCGAGGTAATGGATACGCTTGCCGTGGCTCCGTCCGCGTTCTGGACGAAGTAAGGGAAGGAGAGCGTATAGTTGCCCTTCGGAAGCTTTACGTACTGCGTGATCTTTGCGGTGGCGCCGGAAGTGGGAGCGAAGGACATCGCGTACTCTCTGTCCTCTCCGTATTGACCCGCTTCGCTTATTCTTGAAACGCTGCCGCTGAGAGTCCAGTGTGAAACGCTCGTTGCCGAAGATGCTTTTTCAAAGCTTCCGTTTAATAAATAATTGGTATGGGAGCTGCTTATATCGGCGAGAGTTTTTATGTTGTTTTTAACTACCGCGTCTTCCTCGTATTCGCCCGAGGTCGCAGTGAAGACTACCGAATCGTCGACCGCAGCGGTGTAAGCGTTAACGCATCTTCCGTAAAAGTCGAAGGTATATCTTGTATAGATATCGTCGCTCGTGCTGAGTATCTCGTCGTTTCCGCTCTGACGAACGTCGGCGTATTTCTCACCGTAGACGACGGAAGATTGCTGACCTAAGGTCGAGCCTGAATATTCGGATATCTTAGTTAGCTTTCCGCTTGACCATGTATATGATATTTTTTTGGAGGTGGAGCTGTCCGTTACGCTTGTAAGTCTGCCCGATGAATCGTAAGCATAGCTCGCCTTGGCGGAAAGAACGATATTAGTAGTGCTTGAAGAGGAGCTTGCAAAGGAGCTTACGTTTGCTTCGGTCGTGCTTGCGCTTCCCGAGACGTAATCCACCTGCCTGAGATACGTGGGGCTCGAGGTTGAAATGCTTCCGTTATACGTAGAAGAGTACCTGAGAACAACGGCGTCATGGGTATTGGGATTGAAGATGTAAGAAAGCTTGCCGTTCAGATAGCCAAACTTAAGATGTGTAACGGCACTTCTTCCCGCAGGTGTGAAGGAAAGAGACGAGGGGAGCGTCGAAGAGCTTGTTACGGTGATCTTATTGCCAGCTCTGTCCGTCACGGTCGAGAGTATCCAGCTCGTTGTTGTCTGCTTAGCAAACTGCTTGACCGTCTTACTGTCATCCGTTATGGTGATAGCTGTATTTGACGAGGTAGGCGGAGTCATAAAGAGCTGCAGTCCGTCTTCGTCAAGATATAAGCTGGAGCTTGTCGCCGATTTATAGAATTCATGCTCCGTTCCGTCTGCATCCGCGTATACGTAATAGGTTTCGCTTACTCCGCTCGCGTTCGTATAAGTCTTAGATATAATAGACTCGCAAATACTGAGCTTAAATCCGCGAGGCATAAACGAGGTCGTGTAAGCCGTTCTTGCGTAGGAAGAGATATACGCCTTACCCGCAAGCGCGGAATTGTAAACCAAAGTGGGCGTTATCGGCATTATAGCATCGGTAGTTGTCAGCGTGGGGATAGCGAATGAAAGCTGACCTGTAGCGAGGTTGATACTGCCCGTACCGCCGTTATCAAGCGAATGCGAGGTATAGGTATAGTAGTCCTCGATTCCCTTCATATCTCTATATGAAATTGTGAGATAAGGGAGTATATCGGTATAAGCGCTTTCGCTCGATATGAAGGACGCGCTGCAATAAAGTCCGTTTACTCTGTCAAAGGCAACGCCATAGTTAGTGCCGGCATACCATTTTCTGACGAGGGGAGTAATATTCCAAGTATAGTATTCCGAGCGTACCATATTGAAGGAAACGGGATTCTGACTGTGATTGCCCTTAGGAGACGTTGTGCTTGTATACTGAGTATAAGTAAGGCTTTCATCCCAGTTTGAAAGCACCTCGTATGCGCCGACGTAAGAAGCGCTGGAAAGGTTAGCGTAGAGTGAGATCGATCCCTCGGTTATGTAAGCGGAAGCGGGAATAGTCGGCAGGGAAGTACTTTTCCAATGCGCAACTCTCGCGCTTGAAACGTGTATCATATCCTGATCTCCGAGAGGATCATCGGGCGTGTATGACGAAACGCTCGTATCCAGTACGCTTGAATTTACGCTCTTCAAAGCAGGGTCTACCGTTATGGGGTAAGCTCTTTCGTCTGAATTCATCCAAGCGCTGTCCGCTGTGACGGTCAGTATATATTTTCCGTTACCGCCATTTGAAAGACTGTATGACGAAAGCTCGCTCGGGGCATAATTGCCCGAGGCGTCAAAGACTATGGGCGCGGGGATAGTATACTTGACCGAAGCTTCGTTTTCTTCCTTTATATATACGTTGCCGTCATCGCTAAGCTCTGCTGTGAGTCCGTTGAGCTTCAGCTCGAATGAAAACGAATAGCTTTCCATTCTTTTCTTGACGATTATGTTTTCCTTTATATTAAGCGAGCTTGCAACATATTCAAGATCGACTCCGTTGAGAATATCCTTATAAAGCACGCTTGCGGAAAGACGCTCAAGGTTCAAGAGCTTCTGAAGAACGGTAGCGTCCTCGGCGTCACTGCCGTTCGTCACCGAGCCTGCCGTCCCCTTGATCGCTCCGATGAGGCTTAAGCGGATCTTTGTATTGCCTTCGTGGAGTGTGAAAAGCTCGCTGCTTCCCGTGATCTTCTTCGCGAATTTTATTCTTTCGTTTTTATTTGAAAATTCGCCCGAGCTTTCGGTAAGGGCGTTATCTATATCCGTAAGCTCGCCGCTATCCGAAACGTAGTGAACGGGATAAGGATACTGCGCGGCAATATAGCTTCCGTCCTCGAGGTGGAAGTGCTTGGCGCTTTCCTCTCTTGCTTCTTCGATCTCATAGGCTTCGCCGGTGTACGTAAGAGCCAAGGACGAGTCGCTTGCCTTTTCTTCGGCAGCAGCCGGGATGCTCTCTATAGCATCCGCAACCTCGGCGAATACTATAGAGGGAATTGCATAAAAGATAATGAGAACAGATAAAAAGAAAGAAATAAGTCTTGGAATGGGCTTTGATGAATAAGGCTTTGTTTTTTTCATGGTGTTCTCCTTTATGTAATTTTTTGTTTTATCCTGTAGAATAAAAAGGCAAAAAGCTGCCCTTTAAAGGCAGCTTTTGATCGGAATTATTTCGTTAAGAACCAGAGGAAAATATATCCGAGGATAAGAATGGGGGAAGCGAGGAGCGCGATAAGTATTCCCGTTGTGATCTTATCGAATATCATTTTTCTCTTTCTCTGAGCCTCGGTAAGACCGGAAAGCTCGTAAATATCCGCGTCGGAGCCGCCGACGGGGGTCTCGGGATCGGACGCTTCCGCATCCTCATCGTCTGAGAGGACGACCTCGAGTATTTCTTCCGGAGCATCCGCCGGGATATCCTTTTCTGCATCGGTATCGGGAGTATCGGCTACGTCCTTGACGTCCTTTTCTTCCTTAACCTCGGCATCATCAGCCTTATCTTCAAGATTTATATCCTTGTTCTCATCCATTTTGCAGGACCTCCGCATAGTTTTCTTTATAATATTTTAGCATAATTAAATAATTAAGTCAATAGAAAAATTACAAATCGTGGCAAAATCGGAGAATATATTGAAAAAATTTGCGCTCTGTGGTAGTATATATATGATCAGTCGGCAAAGGAGAGAAGAGCAATGAGCAATATCGAGACCGAATACAAGCTGATAGTTGAAAAGCCCGATATAGAAAATTTATCGGCGTGCGAGGGGTATACCGAGAGCGAGATATTGCAGATATATCTCGAGTCGCCTGCCGCAACTCACAGAGTAAGGCGGAGAGTTTATTCAAGCGGCAAGGTGGAATATACAGAAAATAAGAAGATAAGAATAAGCAAAATGTCCGCGATAGAGGAAGAAAGAGTTATCAGCGAGGAAGAGTTTTTTGCCCTCGCGGAAAAAATAGAAAAAGGGGCAAAGCCCCTTAAAAAGATCCGCAGAACGGTAAAATATCTGGGATATACTTATGAATTCGATTTTTACGAGGATTGGAAAAGCACCTGCATTATGGAAGTTGAGCTGCCGAGCGAGGATACCGAGCTTGTTCTTCCGCCCCTCGTTCGTATGCTGAAGAACGTCACGGGGGAGAAGATGTATTCCAATCATTCTATGGCGCACGTGTTTCCGCCCGAGATCATATAGTTTGAGTGCCTTTACTTATGATACTTCTTCCCTGCAAGTATGGTGAAGGATCTGTATAGCGCTTCGTAGAGAATGACCCTCATCAGCTGATGAGGGAAGGTGAGAAGCGAGAAGGAGAGCCTCGTCTTGCACTCCTTTTTCACCGTCTCGGAAAGACCGTGAGACGAGCCGATAACGAGGGAGATCTTTCCGACAGCATCGGAAGCCTCTCCGATAAGAGAAGCAAGACCCACCGAGTCAAGCTGCTTGCCCTCGATGCAAAGAGCGATCTTATGCGAGTCCTTCGGCATTGCCTGGATTATCCTTGCCGCCTCAGCTTCGAGAGCGCGCCCGATCTCCTTCGCGTCGTCCTCATTTCTGATAGGCTCTTCCTTTATATTTATCTCATCGACTTTCGCAAACTGCGAGAGCCTTTTTTTATATTCCGAGACTGCATCCTTAAGGTAGTCTTCCTTAAGAGTACCGACTGTTATAACGGTAAGATGTATCATTTTTTGATCCTCACAAGCTGCGAAAGCGCCTTTGCGAGAGCTTCCGTGAGCGCATCGACGTCCTCTTTCGTATTCCTTTTTCCGATGCTCACGCGGATCGAGCTGTCACTTTCTCTTTCGCTCTTGCCAAAGCCTGTCAGGGCGCTTGACGTGTGCGAGCCGTTGGACGAGCAGGCAGATCCGCTCGAAACGAAGATCCCCATAGAGGAGAGGAAGTGCAGAACGGTCTCGCTCTTGATATTCGGCATAATGAGATTGACGATATGCGGAGCGGCGCTCTCGGGCTTCACTATTCCGATCTCGGAAAGTCTCTCGTCACTCTCTATTCTTTCTATCAGATATGAGCGAAGCGCGGTCATTTTCGGGAAGGCTTCCTGAAGCTCGGAGTAGCCAAGCTCTGCCGCCTTGCCAAACGCCGCAACGGCGGGTACGTTCTCCGTTCCCGATCTCAGCCCCATTTCCTGACCGCCGCCAAGTATCATTGCCGAAAGTCCGCGAGCCTTGATAACGGCGGGATCGATGACGAGAGCGCCAACTCCCTTCGGACCCTCGATCTTGTGCGAGGAGAGGGTTATCATATCCGCGCCGAGGCTCTTTTTTGTAAAGGGTATTTTTAGGTAGCTCTGCGTTGCGTCCACGTGCAGATATGCTTCGGGCGCTTTAGCTCGCATAAGCCGTGAAACTCCCGCTACGTCGTACAGCGCGCCCGTCTCGTTATTCACCATCATCATAGTGACGAGGATAGTATTCTTATCAAGCGCAGAGGAAAGCGCGTCCATATCTATCCTGCCGCCGAGGGTAGGTATTCTCACTATCTCGAAGCCGAGGGCTTTAAGCTTTTCAAGCGGAGCATCGACTGATGCATGCTCGCCGTTTGTGGTTATGATCTTAGCGCCGCGCCTGTATCTCTCTTTAGAGAAGGCTCTGCCGAAGATCGCAAGATTATTCGCCTCGCTTCCCGA
>JAFTQV010000037.1 GCA_017462605.1 Clostridia bacterium
AAGAAATTTGCAAAATTTCAACCTCAAAAAACAACAAGGCATAAAATTAGAGCGAAGAAACCGTATTTTTTAGACGGAATCTTCGCTCTTTTTGGGTTATGCCTAAATGAAGCAGCCCCTTAAATTTTTTTATTTTATTTTATTTATTGACAAAAGTAACTTTCGGTGGTATAACTGTATAGGAAACTTTAATTACAGAGTCCGACTCAGGAACGGAGAAAGACATGATAAAGAATAAAAAGAATTTCACCGAAGGACCGCTATTCTTCAGGATAACTCTCTTTGCGCTCCCGATAATGCTGACGGGCGCGTTGCAGATCGTTTATAATATGGCGGATAATATCGTCGTCGGCAAGTTCTCAGGCGACGAGCTTGCGCTCGGCGCCGTCGGCTGCACGTCATCGCTCACCAATCTTATAGTCAATCTATTGCTCGGAATTGCCGCAGGATCGGGCGTTGTTATCTCTCAGCTCTACGGCTCGGGAGAAGCCAAGCGAGTCAGCCGCGCTGTGCATACCGCAATGGTATTCTCGCTTTTCGGCGGTATCTTCATCGGCGCGCTCGGTCTTATCATATCGAGGCCCGTGCTGACTCTTATGGGCACGAATGAAGCGATCATAGATAATGCGGTCCTTTACTTCAGAATAATCTGCATAGGTATCCCCGCAAGCTCGGTCTACAACTTCGGCGCATCGGTCTTAAGATCAACCGGAGACTCAAAAACACCCCTTATCATCCTCGCATCGACAGGTATTGTAAACGTTCTTCTGAACCTCTTTTTCGTTATCGTTTGCCGTATGAGTGTTGCGGGAGTTGCGATAGCAACAATAATCGCCCAGTACCTCTCAGCGGTCGGCGTTGTGCTTATCCTCATTTTCAAAAAGAAGGGCGAGTGCTTCGCATTCTCATTCAAGCTTATCTGCTTTGATACCTCACTTTTCAAGAGAATAATACGTCTCGGCTTGCCTGCGGGCTTTCAGTCCTCTATGTTCTCTATCTCAAACGTTCTTCTTGCAAGCGCGATAAACACGTTCCCGCCGATCACAGTTTCGGCGAACACGATAGCCAGCCAGGTAGACGCCATAACGTACGTAACTATGAATAGCTTCAGCCAGGCGGTAATGACCTTCGCAGGGCAGAATTACGGAGCGAAACGAGTAGACCGTGTCAAAAAATCATTTATTTACTGTCTCATTCAGATAACCGTTTTCGGTATAGCGATAAGCCGTCTTGAGCTTCTTTTCAAGCGCGAGCTTGCTTCCCTTTTCGTTGATATGACGAGCCCCAACGCAAATCTTATCATCGAGACCTCGCTTTCAACTATAACCCTTCTTTTAAATACCTATATTTTCTGCGGACTTATGGATATAATATCCTGCTTTATGCGAGGCATCGGCTTCTCGATACTTCCTATGATAATCAGCCTCACAGGCATCTGCGGTATCAGGCTTATATGGATATATACGGTATTTCCGCTCGAAAGGTTTAATACTTATAGCGGACTTATGCTTTCATACCCTGTATCCTGGGTCATTACGCTTATCGCTTTCTCGATAGCCGCGATCTTCGCCTTCAGACGTTTAAGGACGCTGGAGCCTGATGGCGACGAAGCGAAGCCTATGGAGACTGCCGCATGAGGATAGGCAATACTTACCTTCATCACGGTCTTATTCTCGCTCCAATGGCGGGATATACGGACAGAGGCATGAGAATGGTTGCCGCCGAGTGCGGCGCCGAATACGCCGTTACCGAAATGGTGAGCGCAAAGGCTGTCGTCTTCGGGGATAAAAAGACCTATACTCTTGCGAGAATAATGCCGGACGAATGCCCTACCGCATTGCAGATATTCGGCAGCGAGCCCGATATTATGGCGAATGGCGCAAATATGCTTCTTGAAGATGCGGAAAAGTATGGGTATATGATGCCTGCAGCCATAGATATAAATATGGGCTGCCCCGTAAATAAGATATTCAAAAACGGCGAGGGCTCTGCCCTTATGCGCGACCCCGAGCTTATATATAATATCGTGCGCTCGGTTGCGGTCGCGGTGGATATCCCCGTCACGGTGAAGCTGCGCCGCGGTATAGACGCAGAGCATATAAACGCCGTTGAATGCACCCTTGCGGCACAAGAGGGCGGC
>JAFTQV010000038.1 GCA_017462605.1 Clostridia bacterium
CAGTGTAGCTTTTTGCTTTATACCTTCTAAAGACCCAGATTACTTCTTCTTAGGTCTCTTTGCGCCGTACTTAGAACGGCTCTGGTTGCGGTTTGCAACGCCTTGAGCGTCAAGCGCTCCGCGGATGATGTGGTAACGCACACCGGGGAGATCACGTACTCTTCCGCCTCTGATAAGTACAACAGAGTGCTCCTGAAGGTTGTGTCCGATACCCGGAATGTAAGTCGTTGCCTCAAGACCGTTTGTAAGTCTAACTCTTGCGATCTTACGAAGTGCGGAGTTAGGCTTCTTGGGGCTGGTGGTTGAAACCTTTGTGCAAACGCCTCTCTTCTGAGGAGCTGCCTGATCGACGTATGCGTTGTTCAGAGAGTTAAATCCCTTCTGAAGAACGGGAGCTTTAGACTTGTATGTCTTGTCCTTACGTCCCTGTCTGACGAGCTGGTTAAACGTTGGCATTCTTCCTTGTTTCCTCCTTCTTTAGAAATTTAATGTTTATTTACAGTCGCGCGGGCTATTGCCTTGCGGGTCTGTCAAATCAGAAATTTATTCGCTAGCGCAAACAAATTCATTTTATTATATCATTTCCAAGTCGATTTGTCAATAATCATTATTTTTACTTCAAATTTTCTACCTTTTGCACAAATTGCGTTTTATTACAACAAAATAAATTTTCATTTCAAACAATTTTAACGATAATAAACAGTAATAATAGAGCCAAAGCGCGACTTAAAAGTCACACAAAACGAAGAAATCCGCCGACATTTTGTCGGCGGATTTCAACTTGTCTGGGTTAAATGCTTCAGATAAAGCTATTTTTTAACCCACAGTTTTTATCGTGTCTTTTGTTCTGCGCTAAATGCGACAGCCCAAACAGATCAATTCAGAAGTGTTGTTCGATCACAGCTTATTCGCCTGCGATCTCCTCAACCTCAGGCTCTTTCTTCTCGACGTCAATATTGCGGTAGCAGCCCATACCCGTACCTGCGGGGATAAGCTTACCGATAATAACGTTCTCCTTAAGTCCAAGGAGGTGGTCGACCTTACCCTTGATAGCGGCATCGGTAAGAACCTTTGTGGTTTCCTGGAAGGATGCTGCAGAAAGGAAGGACTCTGTCTGAAGTGATGCCTTTGTGATACCGAGAAGAACGGGAGAACCGACAGCAAGCTCGAGGTTTTCCTCACCGGCGTCAATTCTTGCCTGAACCTTAAGGTTTTCTTCTTCAAACTCGTTTACGTCAACGAGCGCACCGACGAGCATACCCGTATCTCCGTTTTCTTCAACACGGATCTTTCTTGTCATCTGACGTGCGATTATCTCAATATGCTTATCGTTAACGTTAACCGACTGAGAACGGTAGGTCTTCTGGATCTCCTTGGTGATGTATTCGTATACAGCATCAAGACCGAGTATTCTCATTATATCGGAAGGAGCTTTATTACCCTCGGTAAGAGCCTGACCCTTAGCAACGAATTCCCCGTCTGTAACGGCAAGTCTCATTCCGTAAGGGATAGGATACTTGATAAGCTCTCCTGTCTCTTCGGACCTGACGGTAACGTCATTCATATTTGCCATCTCACCGGGCTGGATGTGAACAATACCGCTATGCTCGGTCATGATCGCGGGCTTCTTGGGAGTTCTTGCCTCAAAGAGCTCTTCGACTCTGGGAAGACCCTGTGTGATATCCGAACCTGCGACACCACCTGTATGGAAGGTTCTCATCGTAAGCTGAGTACCGGGCTCACCGATAGACTGTGCAGCGATGATACCAACCGCCTCACCGACGTTTACAGGCTTACCTGAAGCAAGGTCCGCACCGTAACAGTGAGCGCATATACCGTACTTAGCGTGGCACTGAATAGCCGTTCTTATATAGACCTTATCAATTCCAGCCGCAACGATAGCGTTAGCCTGATCGTCGCTTATCATCTCGTCGTCTCCAACGATTATCTCGCCTGTAACAGGGTGGATAACGTCTCCGATAGTATATCTTCCAACGATTCTGTCCTGAAGAGGCTCAAGAACTGTGTTGGATTTTTCATCAATGATCTGATTTACCCACGCGCCCTTAGTGGTATCGCACTTTTCCTCGCGAACGATGACTTCCTGCGA
>JAFTQV010000039.1 GCA_017462605.1 Clostridia bacterium
TCAGACCGAGGCTTTGCCTTAGGCTTCCTTCAGACTCCGCCTCACGACGGACGCCCTTGCCCTCAGCTAACAGTTCCTACTGCCAAGCCTGTAGCGGACTTCCACCGCCAAGTTGTAACGCGTGCCGAGCGCACAAAAAGAGGAAGCATTTCGGCTGTGAAACCGATCTGTTTCCTCTTTCTCTTTATATGGATAAGTTAATTATCACAGATTAAGTCTGATCTGAAGCTCGTAAAGGTTATCCATATAGCTTCTTCTCGCTGCGCATTCAGCTCTCATTCTTTCGATCTCTTCGGGAGTAAACTCATCAAGATCTCCCATCTGGAGCTTATTCTTATACATTCTGTCAAGCTTCAGGGCGTAGTTGATATCGCACTCGGTGATAATTCCCGCCTTCTCGCAGATGACGATATTGGACTTGCCGCTGATCAGGCAGTCGACCGCGTGCGCTCCCATTGTCGTAGCAAGCACTCTGTCGCGCAGGTTGGGGTTTCCGCCTCTGACGATATGAGCGAATCTTGCAAACTTGGTCTCGATACCCGTATTGGTCTGTATTCTTGCCGCAAGAGCAGGGGCGTAATCCGAGCCAAGACCCTCGGAGATGATTATTATAAAGTTTCTCTTGCCGAGCTTTCTTGAGTTGATTATCTTCTCGAAAAGCGCGTCCTCATTGAAATCAAACTCGGGAATAGCAACCGCGGTTGCGCCCGAGGCTATCGCTGTATGAAGAGCGATATCGCCCGCATCTCTGCCCATTACCTCAACAACGTTGCATCTCGCGTGCGACTCGCAGGTGTCTCTCAGCTTATCGATAAGCTCTATAACCGTATTCATAGCGGTATCGTAGCCTATGGTATTATCGGTCGATGAAACGTCATTATCTATCGTGCCGGGAATTCCTACGCAGGGAAGGCCACGAAGAGTAAGCTCGGTCGCTCCTCTGAACGTTCCGTCTCCGCCGATGGTAACTATACCGTCTATACCGAACTTACGGCAGGTCTCTATCGCCTTCTGCTTTCCTTCCTCGGTAAGCATCTCGGGGCAGCGGTCGGAATAAAGCATCGTGCCGCCCTTATTTATTATATTTGAAACGTCTCTTATAGCGAGGGGCTTGATATCTCCGCTGATAAGTCCCGAATATCCGCGCATAATGCCGAATACCTCAACTCCGCTGGATATTGCCGCTCTGACGACGCCTCTTATTGCCGCATTCATTCCGGGAGCGTCTCCGCCCGAGGTAAGAACGCCTATTCTCTTGAATTCCTTCATATCTTAACCGTCCTTAAAAATATCATTTAGATTATTATACATCACCCTTAAGCTTTTTTCAATGGTATTTTAAAATTTTTATGATCTTTTATTACTCTTCGCATAATTTTTCCAAAAAATACTAATTTAAAAAACTTTAGACGCGCACGCGAGTTTTTTCTTATACACGATTGACAAAAATGCAAATTGGTGCTATAATTATGCTAATAAATTTTTTGTTTTAAGAAGTTTCGCCTATTATAAAAATAAGGAGGGCTATATGGATATCGCGATAATCGCAGACAATAATAAAAAAGAACTCATGGCTCAATTCTGCACCGCATACTGCGGAATACTCAGCCGCCATCATTTATGCGCTACTCACACAACGGGAAAATATATATCCGAAGCCACCGGGCTTGAAATAGAGACCTTCCTTATGGGAAGCTCGGGCGGTATGGAGCAGATATCCTCGAGGATATCCTTCAACGAGATCGACCTTGTATTCTACTTCCGCAGCACCGATCCCTCCAAGGAGATCAAGGAGTATGAATCCACCCTTCTCCGCCTTTGCGACGTTCACAACGTTCCGCTCGCTACCAATATTGCAACAGCGGAAGCGCTCGTTATCGCGCTCGA
This sequence comes from Clostridia bacterium, assembly GCA_017462605.1. Classification (GTDB taxonomy): domain Bacteria; phylum Bacillota; class Clostridia; order Oscillospirales; family CAG-272; genus UBA1740. The sequence continues at coordinate 1,888 of JAFTQV010000039.1, forward strand.
TAGCGGAAATCTCAACTGGCGCGAGCTTATAAATCCTCACAGCGCGTACAATATGAAAAAGAAAGGAAGCATTTAAGAGATCGCATCTCTTGATCTACCTTACCAAATAAAATAGGCTGCATCCGTCGGTAGATGATGTAGCCTGATTTTTTACCGAGGGGAATGCCCCCGAATTTCATTAATCTTTTTGGAGAGCATATGGCAATAACCAAAAGCATCCGCCTTGCTATACACTCAAATATAAGCAATATCGGCGAGGGCGGCGTTCGCGAAGGAGCGGCGGAAATAACCGATAGCGCGCACGATGCCGAGATGACGGTCACGGAAAGCTCTGTAATTATAAAATACAAAGAGACTACCGAGGGCGGCGACGTAATTTCGAAGATCACGTCCGAGGGCGATACGGTGACGGTGGAAAGATCGGGCGCTATCAGATCTGTGATGGTATTTAAGCCGGGATCGGTATACAGATCTCTTTACGAGATACCGCCATTCAGCTTTGATATGGCGATCACCGTCAAGGCGATGAAGAACAGTATAACCCTTTTCGGCGGCTCTGCCGATATTCTTTACACTATGGATATAGGCGGCGCGCAAAAATCCTGCCGAATGAAGATAACCTTGGGCGGTGGCGAGCTATGACCGTATCCGAGCTTAAAGCTAAAATAAAATCCCTTGATATCGCGGGAGCGTATATTTTCGCCGGCGAAGAGGACTACTTAAAGAAATATTATCTTGACGAGATCGCCAAGATCGCCTGCCCCGACGAGGCGTTTGCTCTCTTTTCAAGAGCTATATTCGAGGGGGAGGACGTCAGCGTTCAGGATATCGCCGAGGCGATAAAATCACCGCCTATGATGTCCGATTTCAAGCTTGTTGAGTGGAGATATCCTCCTCTTGACGCCGCATTTGAGTCAACGAAGAAGGCGGTAGCCGAGCTTGCGCTCTTGCTTGCGGAATACCCTTACGCGGTCCTCGTTCTGCTTTGCGATGCGGACGCTTTTGATGCAGGGACGGCAAAGAGACCCTCAAAGCTCTGCCAGAGGCTCGCGAAGAGCGGCTTCAACGTTATTAATTTTGAAAGATCCACGGATAATCAGCTGATAAGCTGGCTGAAGCGGCATTTTGACGCCGAGGGCATTGCTGCCGATCCTTCGGTGCTTTCGGCTCTCATATTCCGCTCGGGTCACTCCATGCATATTCTGAAAGGAGAGGTCGATAAGCTATCGGCTTACGCCAAGGCGAACTCCCTCGGAGCGATCACGAAAAGCGAGGTGGAGCTTATCGCTTCCTCAACTCTTGAGTGCGATGCCTTCGCCCTTTCGGGAGCGATCTCGGATAAGCGGCGCGAGGCGGCTTTCGTTGCTCTTATGGATATGAAGATGAGAAGGATCGAGCCCGGCGCGGTACTCGCTACCCTGCAAAGAGTCTTCTCCGAGCTTACCGCTGTGGCTCTGCTGCTTGAAGAGGGCAAGGATGCCCGCGATATGGAAGCCGCCCTCGGCTGGAATCCGTATAAGCTCAAGCTATCTATCGCCTCTGCCAAGAAGTGGGGGCTTTCGCGCCTCACCGAAGCAAAGGAAAGGCTGAGAGTGCTTGATGCCGAATCCAAATCGGGCGGTATTTCGGGTTATAAAACGATCGAAATGTTTATTTGCCAATTTATTTAGTATAAAAAGTAAAGGAAAACGATTATGAAAAAGCTTTTATCATTAGTTATTGCGCTCGCTATTCTTACCGCGTCGCTTCTTTCACTCTCTTCATGCGGAAAGCTCACCGAAAAGGATCTTGCGGTCGGAGAGGGAGCTTGCAAATATCTTGAAACGAGAAGCACCGAGGGGCGCGATCTCAAGTACGTTATGCTCACCGTCAAGGATTTCGGCAGCATGATCATTCTTCTTGACGCAACGACGGCGCCGAAGACGGTTGAAAACTTCCTTAAGCTCGTCAACGAGGGCTTTTACGACGGTCTTACCTTCCACAGAATAATAGATAACTTTATGATCCAGGGCGGCTGCACCAAGGGCGACGGAACAGGCGGCTCAAACGAAACGATAAAGGGTGAATTCTCCGCCAACGGACATAAGAACAATATCAGCCACAAATACGGCGTTATCTCCATGGCTCGCTCGAGCGGAGACGAGACAAACAATTACGGCAGAGACTCCGCATCCAGCCAGTTCTTCATCTGCAATGCGGACGCATCCGACTCTCTTGACGGTGAATACGCAGCATTCGGCTACGTTATCGCAGGTCTCAGTACCGTTGATAAGATAACAGACGCGGTCTTCCCTCTCACCGACTACTATGAGTATTATCTTAACTATATGGCTACCGGAGAGTATATGTATTACTATTACTGGAACAGTTATGGTAACGGCGCTCTCAGCAATAAAGACGCTCAGCCCGTCATCGCGAGGATCATCGAGATCACCGAGGAAGAGGCTATGAGCTACGTTAAATAACGTAAGCAAATTATAAGGAAATGCTATGAACTCACTTTATATTCCCGAAGGATATATCCCAAAGCTCGACGTTTACGATACGCAAAAGGCTATATCCTTTATAAAAAGAACGTTTCAGGATAGGCTTGCCCAGGCTCTTCACTTAAAGCGAGTATCCGCTCCTCTTTTCGTCACCGAGGCTTCGGGACTCAACGATAACCTTTCGGGTACGGAAAGACCCGTCAGCTTTGACGTGCCCGCGGTCGGCGAATCGGCAGAGGTCGTTCATTCGCTCGCGAAGTGGAAGAGAATGGCTCTTAAGGAATACCGCTTCTACGTTGGCAACGGTCTTTACACGGATATGAACGCGATCCGCAGAGACGAGGAGCTTGACAATATTCATTCGATATACGTTGACCAATGGGACTGGGAGCGCGTTATAACAAAGGAAGAGCGCACGAAGGAATACCTTATTGAGACGGTAAAGAAGATAGTCGGCACGATCTGCGACACAAACGAGCTTCTCAAGATAGACTTCCCCGCCCTCGATACCGAGCTTTCGCGCGAGGTCAAGGTGATAGAGTCCGAGGAGCTTCTTGCCCTTTACCCCGATAAGACGGCGAAGGAGAGGGAGTACGAGATCACGAAAAAATACGGCACTGTGCTTATAATAGGCATAGGAAAGAAGCTTTCAAACGGCGAGGTCCACGATAAGCGCGCCCCCGACTATGACGACTGGGACTTAAACGGCGATATCCTCTTCTACAACAAGGTGCTTGACCGCGCCTTTGAAATATCCTCAATGGGTATAAGAGTAGACGAGGCGAGCCTCGACCTTCAGCTTAAGGAGTCCGGCTGTGATGACAGAAGGAGTCTGCCATTCCATAAAATGCTTCTTGAAGGAAAGCTGCCTCTCACGATAGGCGGCGGTATCGGTCAGTCAAGGCTCTGCATGCTTATGATGGGTTCGGCGCACATCGGCGAGGTGCAGTCCTCGATCTGGGATAAGGAAACGCTTGAAAGATGCAATGCCGCGGGAATAAGACTGCTTTAATACATTTTTTCGTTTTTTCGGTATTTTTTAATTTTCTCTATTGCAAAATTATTTACAATATTGTATAATATATATAAGATGCCATTTTGGACGGTTTTTATTTCACTTGATCACGAAAGGTAGATGCTATGAGCAAAAGGATAAACGAAAAATTTCTCAATGCTTATATAGAGCTTGATAAGGCTTGCTGCGCAAAATTCAATATTCCCGCAGGCGGTGTTACCGAATATATCAACCGTCTTAGCAACGTAAGATTTGCGCCCGGACGTGAAGAGGTGCTTCCCCAGCTTGTTAAGTACAGAAATATAAGAAACGTTTTTGCGCACGAGGCTGCGGCTATCAAGAAGAACGATGAGCTTTCCAAGGCGGATCTCACCTGGATCCGTAAGTTCTCCCGAGATCTCAACCGCAAAAAGGACCCTATATCCAAATATCTCAAGAAGGCAAAGAGATATATGCGCGGAAGACGTATCAGAAGATACGTTATCGCGGGAGCTATCGTAATCGCTCTTTTCGTTGCCGTTATAGCATACTTTGCTACAAGATAAGAAATTTATGCATAATTCATATCATAATCACACTCCTCTTTGCCATCATGCTTTCGGCAAGGAGGAGTCCTACGTTTTAAAAGCGATTGAGGGCGGATACCGCGTTTTCGGCTTCGCGGATCACGCGCCTCATCTTTTCCGCGATCTTATCCACGCCTCGAGAATGACGCCGGACGAGCTTAAGCTTTACGTCAGTACGATCTCGGAGCTAAGAGAAAAATACAAGAGCGAGATAGATATAAGGATCGGGCTTGAGCTTGAATACTATCCGAAGACGCACGAAAGCGAGGTCCGCTTTTTCCGCGAAGCGGGGGTTGAATACTTCATCCTCGGTCAGCATATGACAGGAGACGGATGCACCTATGGCTTCAACTCCTTCGCAGAGACTTCAAAGAAGGATCACTATACCGCGTACGTCGATCAATGCCTCGAGGGGCTTGCATCGGGCGTCTATTCATATATCGCTCACCCGGACGTCTTTTACTATTCGGGAGACGGTGATTTTTATAAAAAGGAAAGCGACCGCCTTATAGCAGGCGCGGTATCGCTCGGCATTCCGCTTGAATTGAACCTTCTCGGGCTTTCGGGCGGCAGGCATTACCCCAACCCCCTTTTCTGGGAAAGAGTAAGCGGAAGCGGAGCTAAAGTCATACTCGGAGCAGACGCGCACTCCCCCGAAAGAGTATATTCAAGGGAAGAGATCAAGGCGGCTGAAGGCTTTGCAAAAAAATACAGGCTCGAGCTCATAGAGAGCATTGAGCTTAAATAATGATGCTATAAATATAACAGAGGTACTGCGTAAAACAATACCTCTGTGTTTTTTGTTTTTATTCTGTGCAGCCTCAAACGAGCCCCTTATAAAAAGCTACTTCAGCTTAACCATTTTAGGCCCAAGGTGGACGATCACGGCAAGTATCGCGCTGAGTCCGACGATCGAAAGGAGAAGCAGGGGATCCTCAAATGCGGGCAAAAGGTGCATCATATCGCCAAGCAGGAATACCGATATCGGTATAGCGACGAGGAGCAGTGCCGAGCATATTCCAACGACGCCCGCTCTCCATTTTGAGTAAGGGCGGCAGAGAAATATAAGATTCATAAGCGCGGAGACCGTCACAGCGGCGGTAGCTATCGCGCTCGAGGCGGCAGACGATAGTCCGTCGCCCTTTCCTATTATCTGGACGAGGAATACGGGTATAAGCATGACCGCGGCATTCGGAATACTGTTCTTCAGCACAGCCTTCATATACGAGCCCTCGGCTCTTTTGAAGTTCGGCTCGAGAGCAAGCATGACGGAAGAGAGTCCGATAACGAAAAGCTCCACGAAGAGAAGCTGCTTCGGGTCGAAAGGATATCCCGAAAGGGTCATAACGCTGAGCATTGACAGCACTACGGTAAATACCGTTTTCATAAGGAAAAGGACGGACGACATTCTGACGTTATTTATGCAGCGCCTTCCTTCTTTAACAACGTCGGGCAGGACTCCGAAGTCCGAATTCATAAGAACTATCTTGGAGACGCCTCTTGCGACCTCGCTTCCGTCTGCCATTGCTATCGAGCAATCGCTCTCCTTAAGAGCAAGCGTATCGTTGACTCCGTCTCCCGTCATGGCAACGGTGTGCCCGAGACTCTTCAAGGTCTTGACGAGCAGTATCTTCTGCTCGGGGGTGACTCTGCCGAAAATGGCGTAATCCTCTGCGATAGCCGCAAGCTCCTCATCCGAGACCGACTCGCAGGATATATAATTTTCCGCGCCATTTATACCGACTCTTTTTGCAATGGCGGAGACGGTCTCGGGATTGTCTCCCGAGATGACCTTGACGGTAACGCCCTGATCCTGGAATTTCTTTATCGTATCGGCGGCGTTCGGTCTTATCCTATCCGTTATGGCGATAAGAGCCATAGCCTCGCCCATTTCTTCAAGCTTATTTTGCTTTACGAGAAGCAAAACGCGCTCGCCCATAGCCGCTCTTTCGCTTATCTTTTCCGAAAGCTCGGGGCTGACGGGGCACATAACGAAGCCGGGCGCGCCGACCGAGAAGCAGCCCTCGCCCTCAATATTTACGGAAGAATACTTTCTCGCCGAGGAAAAAGGAATAGAGTCTATGATCTTCGCCTCTTTATCCGCGCCGAATTTATCTATAAGAGCGCGAGAGGTATTATTGACAGAGCTTTCCGCTCCCTCGATCTTGGACATTATGCGAGCTATATACTCCTCGCCCGCGCCGAGAAGATCCTCGGTGTAGGAGACGGTCATCGTGCCGTCCGTTATAGTTCCCGTCTTATCAAGGCAAACGACGTCTGCGCTGGCAAGCATCTCTATGCTGTACATATCCTTGATAAGGCTTCCCCTCTTGCCGAGGGTGATAACGCTTAAGGAAAGCGTCAGGGTGACGAGCAGAAATACGCCCGAGGGGATCATTCCTATGATCGAGCCGCAGGTCTTGTTTATCGCCGTGATAATGTCTCTCTCATACGAATAAAAGTTGCTTAAGAAAAGCAGAACCGCAAGCGGAATAAGCATTATTCCTATGTATTTGATAAGCACGTTCAGCTCACGGAAGAGGTTGGACGAGGGCGCCTTGAAGCTCTTCGCCGCGCTCTCTATCTTATGAACGTAATTATCCTTACCGACACTCGTTACCTTCGCGTATACCGCGCCGCTGACAAGGAAGCTTCCCGCGAGAACTCTGTCTCCCTTCTCCTTTTTTATCGGCACGGATTCGCCCGTAAGCATACTTTCGTTTACTTCCGCGCTGCCCGAAAGCACAACTCCGTCTGATGGGACTTCCTTGCCAATCTCGATATAAACAGTATCTCCGAGGACGATATCCGATGAGGAAAGCTCCTTCAGCTCGCCGTCTCTTATGGCAGAAGCCTTGGGATCGGTCGTCACCGAGAGCTTCTCAACCGTCATCTTCGCGCGTATCTCCTGGATAGTCGCTATAAGCATATTTGGTATGACCACGAGAAGGAAGGTCAGGTTTGCAAAGCTTCCTATCGCCACGAGGACCGCCGTCACAACAAGCCATATCATATTGAAAAACGTAAAAACGTTATCGAATATTATCCTGACGTAGCTTTTACCTATCTTCGCCGTCACCTTATTTACTTTTCCCTCAAGAGCGAGGGCGCTCGCCTCGGCCGACGTAAGCCCTATGAGCTTTTCTTCAATTATTTCGGTTTCATTCATCGTCTTTACCGCCGTTTGTTTTTTTATAGCCATATTGTAGCACAAAAAGTCTTTGCCGTCAACAGGTAAAGCAAGCTTCGGGAAATTTAAAAAAATAAATTACTTGTGTTTTGCTATTGACAAAATAAATAGATTGTGATAGAATGCAATAGAAAGAAATAGCAATGCAATAGAAAGGATTATTATATGGCATATATTGAGTCTGAAAAATTAGAATTAAAGGTACAATATACAACCGAAATCAAAAAAGAAATCGTTGCTTTTTTGAATAGCGACGGCGGTACTTTGGTTATTGGCGTTGACGATAACGGCAAAGTTATCGGTGTTGAGAACGCAAAAGATATTATAGAACGTATTTCTCTTATGATACACGAAGCAATTAAACCTGATGCTTCGTTAATTTGCAGTGCGGGAGAGTATGAGGAAGAAGGAAAAACAATTGTTAAAGTTGCTATTGGCAGAGGCGTGAAAAAGCCGTATTATATTTATGAAAAAGGCTTGAAGCCAAGTGGCGTATATCTTCGTATCAATAATACATCGCAGCAAGCATCTGAGTACGCCATTAAGCAAATGATTGTCGCAAGCGAGGATAAGTCGTTTGAGTCTTTGCCAAGTGTAGAACAAGATCTGACATTTGATTATCTTGAAAGCGTTTTCAAGCGCGCAAAAATTGAATTGAAGCTAAAAACACTCGGACTTATAGACGCAAACGGCAGTTATACCAATCTCGCCCTGCTTCTATCCGATCAATGTCCTTTTTCTATCAAAGCAGCGGTTTTTGACAGCGACGACAAGAGCAGATTTCTGGATCGCAAAGAGTTCGAAGGCTCGCTCATCTGTCAAGCCGACGAGGCTTATGAATACCTAAATTTGAACAATAAAACTCGCGGAGAATACACCGGACTGCTTCGAGAGGATAAGGCAGAGTATAATCAACTTGTTTTACGTGAAGGACTTCTGAATGCTATCATTCACAGAGATTACTCGCTTAACGGAAGTATCCTTATCAGCATTTACAAAAACCGTATCGAATACGTGTCCATAGGCGGCTTGGTATCGGGAATGACCTATGAGGATATGATGCTTGGCGTTTCGCGTTCAAGAAACGAAAGACTCGCCAACGTGTTCTTTAAACTCAAATATGTTGAAGCATACGGTACCGGCATCGAAAAAATACAAGGTGACTATGAGTATACAGGACTTGAACCGCGCTTTGAGGTATCGGATAATGGCTTCCTTTTGGTTTTGCCCAACAAAACCTATATGGAAGAAACTAAAAAAATCCGTACCAATAATGAACTTGTATATGATTTTATTGCTAAATGCAGCAGAGTTACTCGTGCGGAGGTTCAGGAAGAATTTGGCTTTAAACTGACAAAAACAAGAAACATCTTATTGCAGTTGGAACAGGATGGCAAGATTGAGCGTCACGGCAACGGCAAAGGAATATTTTATACTATCAGTAACGCAGGGCATTGAGATTTTTTAAAATCCCGTGACTTTACCGCCGAAGTCATATATAATAATGTAGAGAAAGGCTAAGACGGAGACAGTAGCCTCGCTGAAAGCTCAAAGAGAGTCGGATAAGGTGCGAGCCGATAGGGAGTAAGCGATGAGTGAATATCACTCCCGAGCCGCAGGCTGAAATAAAGTAAGCCTTGCCGCAGGCGCTGCGTTACGGCTCGCAAATAGCAGGAGAAGAAACCGCAGGTAACGTAACGATATATATCTACGATACCAACGGCTCGCCCATAGGTATGCAGTACCGCGGAGCAAATTACGCGGAAAATACTTGGGACGTATTCTGGTTTGAGAAAAACCTGCAGGGAGATATTGTTGCCGTATACAGTGCAAGCGAAACAAAACTCATTTCCTATACCTACGACAGATCATAGAAAGAAATTCAATACAACAAGTTCAATAAAAATTTTCGAGGAATAAAATATGAATATTTGGAGGTGTAAGGATTGGGAAAAATACTATTCAAGCCGGTCACCAAGAGGCGGAATAAAGACTGATTTCGATAAAGGCGTTGACAGCGAAGTCAAAAATGCAATCAAGAATATGCTGGTGTGGCTACGCAAAGAATACAGCTTTCCTGTAAGATTGCGTATTTACATTAAAGAAACAGATCAGGTTAAGGCAAGAGATGGAGATCTGGTTTATGATTTGTTTTTTTGGCCGGATAGTCGGGATGATGAACCGTACATTAAATTTGCAGCAGGTGATTATGCAGAGAGAAAAAAGCAAACAGGAAAAGATAACGCTTTAGCTACGCTTTTGATTGCTTTAGCAGGAGAAATAACGCATTATTTTCAGTGGTTAAATGGATTGGAATTTGACGAGGACTCAAAGCAAGCTAAACTGTACGGTAAGAAAGTAATGCGAACTTATTTTGATACGGTAGATCATCTGTAACTCTCATATAACTTATGAAACCCCTTAAGCTACTATAACGGAGCTTATAGCTATACCTTCACTTGGACGGGCAGACAGCTTACGGGAGCTGTAAGAGGCAGCGATACGCTAACCTTTACTTACAATGACGAGGGTATACGCACCTCGAAGACCAAGAACGGAGTCAAGACTACCTACTACCTCAGCGGCTCGCAGATAGTTGCGGAAGAGACAAGTAATAATATCACCCTCTACATCTACGACTCGCAAGGCTCGCCAATCGGTATGCAATATCACGGAGCTAACTATGCCGCGAACGTTTGGGATACCTTCTGGTTTGAGAAAAATTTGCAGGGTGATATAGTTGCTGTCTACGGCGGTGACGGAACACAATACGTTTACTATGCATATGATGCTTGGGGATTCTGCACTGCGACCTACTATAACAGCGGAGATCTCAACGCCGCTTACAACAATCCTTTCAGATACAGAGGCTATTACTTCGATAAAGATCTCTATATGTACTGCGTTGGTACAAGGTATTACGATTATTATACCGGTAGGTGGGTAAATGCGGATACACCGTCTGTCATAACCGCTACTCCCACAGCTCTAACCGATAAGAACCTTTACGCTTACTGCGATAATAATCCCGTCAGTAGAGCTGACTACGGCGGAGAGTTTTGGAATTGGCTTGTTGGAGGCGTGGTAGGTGCTGTCGGTGGAATGATAACAGCAAGTATGCAAGGAAAAACAGGCGATGAATTTTGGGGAAGCGTTGCAAATGGTGCCATTTCCGGAGCAGTGGCAGGAATAGCCGCAGACGTTATATTGGTAACGGGCGGTACGGCAGCAGTTGTTATGTTGGCTGGAGCTGCCGGTGGTTTAATTGGTAGTGGATTAGGATCGGCAACAGAAGATTTAATAGTTGATCAACAGGTAAATTTGGGAGACGTGTTTGTTGATGCTGTTTTAGGTGCAGCCACCGGTGCTCTGATGGGTGCGGTTTCCGGACCTCAAAAAAGCATGATGGAAACTGTAAAAGCCAGTGCCGGGAAGAAAGCGCTCGATCGAGGAATAAATATTTTCTATGCGATTAAAAAAACTTTCAAAAAAGAAACTATGCATTTACCCTCATCTTTTTTGCAAGAAGGACTGTCCAATTTCACATCATGGTTTGCATCGGAAACTGTAAAAAGCTATTGGAGGTAGTGAGAGTGAAAACAAAAATTTATCCGCACCCGTTTTTATTATACGCTGGCAGAGCGTATGCATTACTTTCTTACGGTTGTAGCGCTTTTTTGGTTTACGGAGCCATTTTTGATTGTGAAGAAACACATATAATAATGCTTGGTTGCGCAGAAGGTTTGGCGGTATTCATCATTCAGTATGTCATTTTTCAAGAGCATTTATTTTCTACTCTGCTCATTACCGATGACTATATCAAATACTACGGTTTGTTTTTGCCAAGTGTAAAGATAAAATTCGATGATATAAAATACATGGAAATTAGAACCTTCAAGGAAGGCAACGTTGTATACGGTCAAAATCCTGTTATAGGTGCATATCAGTTTATTCTTTTATCAACGTCACCGTTGCCGAGTAAGCGAATAGACAAGATACATTCATCAAAGAAAAGAAAGCTTATCAAGTTTGCTATCAGCGAAAAGCTTTGCCGCGCCTTGGAGGGTAAGCTACCGGGAATGCTGAATAAGCCCATTGAGTACCAGCTATTTCTATACAAAAGAGCAAAAAAGTAAAACTCAGAAAACATGAAATCCGGCGCAGACCTGCGGAAATTTGCCATGGGTCTGCGCTTTTATTTGCTATCCGCATAAGAGTGGGTGCAGCCGAGGTTTAAAGTTTTTTTCGCCAATCTCTTGACTTTAGTAATAAGTTTGTATATAATAATTGTGATAAAAGCAAAGACGGAGAGAGTAGCCGCGCGGAACGCTCACAGAGAGTCGGGTTTGGTGGGAGCCGATAGGTAGTATGCGCAGAGTGAAGATCACTCCCGAGCTGCAAGACTGAATTAAGTAGGTCTTTGCCGCAGGCGCTGCGTTACGGCGCGCATATTGATTGATATGTAAATACGGTGGTATATCCTGTTTCATTATCGAAACAGGTTTTTTGTTTATAATTATCCTAAAGGAGTTTAAATATGAGCGAGCTTTACGAAAAGGTTTCGGCAAATCTCGGATTTGTTGAAAGAGAGAAGGCGACTCGGAAATTCTGGGAAGATACGGGAGTTTTCGAAAAGAGCGTTGAGATGCGCTCGGGCGCCGATAATTTCACATTCTATGAAGGTCCCCCCACGGCAAACGGTAAGCCTCATATAGGCCACGTTCTTACGAGAGTTATCAAGGACGCTATTCCCCGCTACCGCACCATGAAGGGCAAGAGAGTTTTAAGAAAGGCAGGCTGGGATACTCACGGTCTTCCCGTTGAGCTTGAGGTCGAGAAAAAGCTCGGCATCGACGGAAAGGATCAGATCGAGAGCTACGGTCTTGAGCCTTTTATCGCGCACTGCAAGGAATCCGTCTGGAACTATAAGAAGATGTGGGAGGATTTCTCGGGCACAGTCGGTTACTGGGTGGATAACGACGATCCTTACGTAACCTATACCAATAACTTTATAGAGTCCGAATGGTGGGCTCTTAAGAAGATCTTCGATAAGGGACTTCTTTATAAGGGCTTCAAGATAGTTCCCTACTGCCCGAGATGCGGCACTCCCCTCTCGAGCCACGAGGTAGCGCAGGGCTATAAGACCGTCAAGGAAAGATCCGCCGTTGTGCGCTTCAAGTGCTTAGATGAGGACGCATACTTCCTTGCATGGACGACTACCCCCTGGACTCTTCCCTCAAACGTTGCTCTTTGCGTCAACCCCGAGGATACCTATTGCAAGGTAAAGGCGGCTGACGGATACGTTTACTATATGGCTAAGGCTCTTCTTGACGCAGTTCTCAAGCCTCTTGCAAAGGAAGGCGAGAGCGCATACGAGATCCTTGCCGAGATGAAGGGTATCGAGCTTGACAGAAAGCCCTACGAGCCTCTTTTTGAATGCACAGGCGAATTCGTGAAGAAGACGGGCAAGGCTGCTCACTTCGTCACCTGCGATAGCTACGTTACGATGTCTGACGGTACGGGTATAGTTCACATTGCTCCCGCATTCGGCGAGGACGACAGCAAGGTCGGAAGGAAATACGATCTTCCCTTCGTTCAGTTCGTTGACGGCAAGGGCGAGATGACCAAGGACACTCCCTACGCGGGCACCTTCGTCAAGAAGGCTGACCCCGTTATCCTTAAGGATCTTGATGAGGCGGGCAAGCTCTTCTCCGCCCCCAAGTTCGAGCATGATTATCCTCTCTGCTGGAGATGTAATACTCCCCTTATCTACTACGCGAGAGACACGTGGTTCATCCGCATGACGGACGTTAAGGATAATCTTATCAGAAACAACAATACCGTCAACTGGATGCCCGAGAGCATCGGTAAGGGCAGATTCGGAGACTGGCTTGAAAATATTCAGGACTGGGGTCTTTCGAGAAACAGATACTGGGGTACTCCTCTTAATATCTGGGAATGCTCTTGCGGTAAGCGCCACGCTATCGGCTCTATCGAGGAGCTTAAGAGCATGTCCTCTGACTGCCCCGAAAATATAGAGCTTCACCGCCCCTTCATCGATGCGGTGACGATCAAGTGCCCCGACTGCGGCGGCGAGATGAGAAGAGTCAGCGAGGTTATCGACTGCTGGTTTGACTCGGGCTCGATGCCCTTCGCTCAGTGGCACTACCCCTTTGAGAATAAGGAGATCTTCGAGTCTCAGTTCCCCGCAGATTTCATAAGCGAGGGCGTTGACCAGACGCGCGGCTGGTTCTATTCTCTTATGGCCATATCCACCCTTATCTTTGATAAGGCTCCCTATAAGAACGTTCTCGTTCTCGGTCACGTTCTTGATAAGGAAGGTCAGAAGATGTCCAAATCCAAGGGCAACGCGGTCGATCCCTTCGAGGCTCTCGAGGCTTACGGAGCAGACGCTATCCGCTGGTACTTCTAATCAAATTCCGCTCCCTGGCTTCCCAACCGCTTCTTCGGAGACGCGGTCGTTGAGGGTCAGAGAAAATATATGGGTACTCTTTGGAATACCTACGCATTCTACGTTCTTTACGCAAATATAGACGGCTTTGATCCCACGAAGCATAAGCTCGTGAAAGAGGATCTCACGGTTATGGATAAGTGGATACTCTCGAAGCTCAACAGCGCGATAAAGTCGGTAGACAGCTATCTTGACGCCTATAAGCTTCCCGAGGCAACGAGAGTTCTCGAAAAGCTCGTTGACGATCTTTCCAACTGGTACGTTCGCCGCTCGCGCGAAAGATTCTGGGTATCGGGTATGCCGAGCAACAAGGTTGCGGCTTATATGACTCTTTACACCGCCCTTGTGACGGTTGCGAAGCTTTCCGCTCCTCTTATTCCCTTCATGACCGAGGATATATACAGAAACCTCGTATGCTCTGTTGATAAGAGTGCTCCCGAATCCGTTCACCTTTGCGATTACCCCGTGGCAGATGAGAGCTTCATCGATCAGTCGCTTGAGGATAATATGGGCGAGGTCATCGATATCGTTGTTCTCGGAAGAGCTTCAAGAAACGCGGCGGCTATCAAGAACCGCCAGCCTATCGCGAAGATGTACGTCAAGGCTGATAAATCGCCGAGCGAGAGCTTTATCTCGGTAATAGCCGAGGAGCTTAACGTCAAGTCGGTTGAGTTTACAGACAGCGTAAAGGGCTTCACCACCTACAACTTCAAGCCTCAGCTCAGAACCGTCGGTCCGAAGTACGGCAAGTACCTCGGTCAGATCAAGAACGCGCTCGCCGAGCTTGACGGCAACGCCGCTATGGACGAGCTTGAAGAAAAAGGCACTCTCACCCTTAAGCTCTCCGATACCGAGGCTTCTCTTACCAAAGAGGATCTTCTTATCGAGATGACCAAAAAGGAAGGCTTCGAGTCGCTTTCCGATCACGGCATCACCGATGTCCTTGACAAGAACCTCACACCCGAGCTTATTGAGGAAGGAAACGTCCGCGAGATCATCTCCAAGATCCAGACGATGAGAAAGGACTCTGGCTTCGAGGTTATGGACAATATCAAGGTTGCCTTCTTTGGCAACGAAAAGATCTCCGCTATCGCTATGCGCAATGCGGAAGAGATCAAGTCTGATACCCTTGCGGTAGAAATCCTTGACGGAACGACCCTCACTCACTCGAAGGAGTGGAATATCAACGGAGAGACGGTTACCCTTTCTGTTGAAAAGGTTTAATTCTATAAATTAAAAAGAGACGAGGCTGAGCCAAACCGATTGGATGACTCAGCCTCAATTAATTGCTCCTTCCCCCTCACACGAATATCATTAAGTTAAGAGAAGGGTAAAGAATACCTTCGCGCCGTCATCCTCGAGCAAGGCGTTTTTCTCGAGATTCTTCGCTTCGCTAGAGAATGACAACGAGAAAAACACCGCCGCGAAGGATCTGGGCGCGAATTATTTCTAAACTTAATGAGATTGTCCCTCACACAAAGAGCGGTCTTAGCTGCTTTCCGCTCTTCATTGCCGAGAATGCCTCGGGTATTCGCTCGAAATCCGCAACGAGAGAATGCGGCTTTCCCTTCGGGTCGTCCTGATGAAGAGGGACGAAATAGACCGACTTTCTCGTAAGAAGCGAGCCGATATTAGCAAGGTTCTGGCTCATGGCGTCATTCGTGGCGAGGGCGATAAGGAGAGGCCTATCCTGCCTGAGATGAGCCTTGATAGCCATTGTTACCGCCGTATCGGTAATTCCGTTCGCCACCTTTGCAAGAGTATTGCCCGTGCAGGGCGCGACTATAAGCGCAGAGAGCGGCGCCTTCGGCCCGAGAGGCTCGGCATCCTTGACGGTGTGTATTATCTCTCTGCCCGTTATCTCCCTTATTTTGCTTCGTAACGCCTCTTTTTTAAAAAATCTCGTATCGGTTTCGTACGTCCCCTCACTCATTATGGGCTGGATCTCCTCGCCCGAGTAGGATAATATTTTCAATGCTTCAAGCGATCTTTCAAGCGTACAGTAAGAACCGCAAAAGGCGTATCCGATCATAATAATTCCTTCCTTTATATAGTTTAACGGCTTTCGCCCATCATACGCATCACCGCATCCGCAAGCGCTACGCCTGCGCTTTTTGGATACATCTCGGCAGGTACCGATGCGAGCCTTTCATAGGTGATCCCCTCGGGAAAGTTATTTCCGCTCGCAAGCTCTATCACCCGAACGCCCTTAAGCTCGGGCGCGCTCGACTTCGGCACAAGCATGGCGGGGGCGGTATTTATCAGGATATCCAAGCCCGAAAAGCGCTCTTCGGCATTTTCGAGAGAAAGCGAATCAACGCCCGATATCCCGAGCATGCACATATCCCTCGCAATCTCCTTCTTCGAGGTGAATATACGGAGCTTTGCTCCGAGAAAGGCAAGCATATGCGAAAGATCCTGACCGATCCTTCCGTATCCGATTATACCGATCTTAAGGCCTTTCGGCGAGCTTATCTCCTCGGTCAGTATTCTGCCGACGGTGCCCATTGCCGTAAGGCGCGCGTTATCGGAGAGAAACCCCTCGTCGCACGAGGGATCTATAACCGTTATTCCCCTTGGCTGAAGGGAGAGGCGGCGCTCCTTCGATAAGCCGTACGAAACGAGTATATCACCGCCCGAAAGCCCCCCTAAGACCTCGTCAAGTGTAAGCTCCGTGCCCTTGACCGTCCTTCCGTTTTGCGAGGACGGGATCGGCAGAAGCGTGATATCGGGCGCCCATCTCGGCAGGCGCAGAAGAAGGCTTTCCTTGCAATATCGAAGTCTTGGGTCGCTGCCAACGATAGATACTGTCATAAGTCACCCCTTTTCGATATTATATTTAAAAAAGCAGACCCCAAAAAGGAGTCTACTTTCATTATATGATATCGGTCACAAAGCTGACAATTCAAGAAAAATGATGTTTTTTCTCCGTGTTAACACGCATCATCTGCGCAGCACGGCGTCTCATCGCAAGCGCATTTTTCCTTCTTTTTGAACATATTAGTTAGCATTTTGCACTTTTGACAGCAAATATTCTTCAGATCAGACACCATGCTATACGCCCCGTAAACGGCTGCCACGCCGATGATCATAGCAAAGACGGGGCTTTTCTTTTTCTTATCGTTTTTCATAAACATAACGGTACCGCCCGTAAACAATTGAATTTTGCAGCGCCGATCGGCATGCCGCAATTATAGTTTTACCTTCCTCTCTTTAAATATTTATATTGACAAAAATTTGTTGGTAGTGTAAAATAAATATATATTTTTGTCGGAGAATTTATAAATGATAAAATGCAATAGCTGTAACGAAATGATAGCCTATTCGGGGAAAATATGCCCCATATGCTCCTCGCCGATATCTATGACGGATGAGGACGTTCTTAATATCAGAAAAAGGCTTTCCGCGGCAGAGGACAGCGGAAATACGGCGGATATATACGAATGCAGGCATTTTCTTGCCGATCACGGCGAGACCAAGGATATAAGAGAATACGCAAAGCTGCTCGAAAAGGGAGATCACCAGCTTCGAGATATGGACGGCGCTATGAATTATTACCGCCTCGCCGCCGAGAGAGACGATCCCTATTCGGCATACAGATACTCAAAGCTTTCGGGAAGAAGAAGCGAGGATCAAAGGCGCTTCTGGCTCAAATACGCAGCCCTTCTCGGCGCGGTCGAGTCTTATCCCGAGCTTGCGGAGCTTCTCTCAGAGGAAGGTCGCGAGGATATTGCGGCTTATTACTCCTCTCTTGCAGCCGAGTGCCACGATACGGACTCTATCGTTGATATGGCGAAGAGGTGGAATGACGGTATAGGCGTTGAGGCAAGCTGCGAGTATGCAAAATGGTATCTCGATAAGCTTACTCTGCCGCCGATCAGCGCGATCAAGCTTGCCTATAAGCTCCGCTCTGTGCGAGCAAGCGCGGCGCCGAAGCTTGAATTTCCGGATTACCGCAAATATTTGCAGGATCTTTCACGCGAGGCGCAGAGGCTGCTTGCCATGAGCGCGTACTTCCGTATCGGCACCATGCTCTCCGATATGGGAGATCTGAACGCTATGACCGTCACGGGAGTGCTTCTTGCCGAGGGCAAGGGTGTATGCCGCGACACGGAGCGCGCGAAGCGGGTTCTTGACACCGCCGTCTCGGGCGGCAATGCCGCGGCAGCCGTATATCTTGCCGAGTGCTTTGCAGAGGGCAGATGCTTTGAAAGGAATGGCGACCTGGCTATCGAATACTATAAAAAGGCGGCATACCTCGGCTTCACAGACGCCAACGAAAGCCTTGGCGATATCTATAACGCAGGCGAGCTTGCCGAGAAGGATCTGAAGCTTGCCACTCAGTATTACGAGCTTGCAACGGGCAATGAGAGCGCAAAAAAGAAGGCTGAGGCTATAAAAGCGAAGAGGCGCGAATTCTACGAAAGAGGCAAAGGCATCGCCTTATCGGAAAGGCCGACTGCCGAGGAAAGATTTGATGCCTTCCGCTCGGTAGCCATAGCCACCGCAATGGGAGAAGGCAGCGCGCCGAAGCTGCTTGCCGATTTTTACCGCGCGGGCTTCGGAACGAAGAAGGACCGCAGTCTTGCATTCTATTGGTATCGCGCGGCTTACGATGAGGGAGACGGCGAGGCTCTGCTTCCGCTTGCTCTTTGCTATGCGAGGGGCGAGGGAGTTGCCTTTTCATATAAGCTTGCCATAAGATATCTTAAGCTTGCCGAGGAAAGAGGAAGCCGAGCGGCATCGGAAGCGCTTGATCTTATTCTTCGCCGCAGAATGAAGAAGATGATCCGCTCGCTTTACGCATCGGCGATGGAGCTTATACATATGAAAAAATACGAGGAAGCCTTCTCGATACTTCTGAAGATGGCGCCCTTGAAATACCCCAAGGCTCTTTACACTCTCGGATGCCTATACGAATTCGGCGTCGGGGCGGAAAGGAGCGACAGAATAATCGCGGCAAAATACTATGATCTTGCCTTGAAGGGCAATGAAAACTACAAGAAGTTTTCCGATCCTATGTCAAAATACAAGCTTAAGATTTTAAAAATGATAAGATAACTTTACAAAAAGGAGATAATTATGTTTTTACTTGAGGCTGTTGCCGAAGGCTTTGTTATGGCGTTTGGCGATTTCTTCTGGGTGGAGATGATCTACTCGGCATTCGGATCCTTCGTTGGATTTTTCATAGCTCTTATAGCGGATAGCAGGGTCGATCACGCAAGCGAAAAGAGGCGTCTTACCGCTATCAGAAAGTCGATCAAGGCAGAGCTTGCCGGCATAAAGGAATCCCTTTTGCAGATAGTCAAGCTTGACAACGATATGGGCAACCCGGTCGGAATACTTAATAACACGCTTGAGGCGGAGTTTATAGTCTGGGACTCTGTCAAGAGCAGCGACACGTTTATAGAGCTTATCTACAAAAGAGAAAAGGAGTATTCCAAGCTCATCACGATATACAATAACCTCACCTATCTCAACAGGTACGAGGACAAGTACGATATGATGCTGATAAACAACAGCACCTACGACAGAACCGCGATAGTGGACGACATACGCACTTTAAGAAACGTTATTATCAAGAATATCGAGGAATACGAAAAGATCTTCCTCGAGGAGTGACGGAATAAAGGAAAAGCAAACGGAGGTGCCGCATGAGATTTTTCGGCAGGAATGTAAATAACGCCCCTATGCAGACGGAAGCGACTAACAATACCTTTATGGGCACGCGCGGCGTTGGACTTCAGGTATCGAATGAGATTCTTCATACAGTCAGATCAACGAGCCAGAGCATTGAAGAGATCTTCAGCTTTACCAAGGCGAGATACATAGAGGGCATAAAGGATCCGATATTCAATAACGTTGGATGCTGGATAGAGGGAAAGGACTGCTTTTTCACTCTTTTCGGCAGAATGGGAACCGGAAAAAGCTTCTTTGCCGCTAAGCTTTTCGAGAAGCTCGGCGTGGGCGGAAACGTTATATATTATTCCGCGCAGAAGTCGCACTCATCAACGACGGTTCTCCGAAATATGCTCTACACCGTAGCCTACAAAATGGTCGCTCTTCCCGATGCGGGAATAAGGAATTATCTCGGCGGCCACCCCCTACCCTCGGATATAGAGTCTCTTACCGAGGACATATTCGTGAAGGCATTCGAGGCATCGGCGCCCGAGAGAAGCGTTGTCTTTATTCTTGACGGTCTTGACGAATATTCGAGAGAGGACTGTACCGAATTCCTGAATGCCCTCAGCGCAAGAAAAAGCAGAATATCGGGCAAGGTCAAGATATTCTTCACAGGCAGACCCGAGGATTATATCAAGTCCTATCTTCCCCATTTCTCCGATACCGATCACTACGACATCGCCGAGCATAGCGAGAGCAGCCGCATCGACTGCGTAAAATTCATAGAAAAAAGAGCCGAGGAAAAGGGCGTCTCATTCAGCGATGAATGCCGCGATCTTCTGATCGCCAAGGGCGAATACTCGCTGAATTACATCGATCTCTTTCTCGACGAGCATAGAGGCTGGGGGCTGATAAGCGATCCCGAGGAGATAAACAGTGCGCCGAAGACTATATACGACTACTATACTCTCCAGCTTAAAAAATACTTCACCGAGGCAGGAAAGGCAGACTTTTATTCAAGAGAGCTGAGGGGTGTCATAGCTCCGCTCACCGCCGCCAAAAGACCTCTCGCCGAAGAGGACGTATGCCTTATAGCGGGAATAAACCGAGCAAAGCTTTCAAGCCTGATAAGCGAATCCGCGCCGCTTCTTATTGTAAAGAATGGCATCGTTGCCTTCTATCAGGACGCAATGAAGGAATACTTTGAGTCGGATGCCTGCCCCTTGCAATACAGGATAGACCCCACCGAGGGCGACTGCGCCATAGCCAAGGCTGCCGCGACTCTGCTTATGAGAAACAGATTCAAGCGCTCGGAGTACTTCAGACTCCACTCGCACGAGCATCTCGTGGCGGCTCTCGACGCCGACCCCTTTGACAACGAGGCGTGGGATACCCTCTTTATGATCTTTGAGAGATGCATCACCTCGTTTTCGATAGTTGACAAGGCGGCAAGATTTATAATCTCCTACCCGGGCGATTTTCTCACGACCTTCTTCTCCGAGCTTGAAGCCGCAAGCATAAGCTCTGTGCTTAAGGAGAGGATCTTCACAAGATTTCTCATTATCGCCTTTGACAACGAGGAATACAGAAAAAGATATTTCAAGGTCCTTTTCGGACTTTCAAGAGCGCCCTTCTATAAATTTTACGAGCGCATAGCGGCGTCAAGGCAGAAAAGACTGATAGAAAAGAATGTCAAAGAGGCGCACAGCCTTGCCCTTGAGGCAATGAAATACACCTCGATAAGCGCGGACGAGGCGCTCTCACTCTCAAGAAAGATCCTTGCGACCGACGAGATAATAAGAAACTCGATCGACCTTGAGTGCGATTGGAAGTCTATCGCGGATAATTTTGAGTCCGCGCTTAAATACGCGGAAAAGCTCGAGGAGCTTCTATTTATGGAAGGCGATCTGACGCTTGCGGTCAAGCGAGATCTCTCCGTTCTTTATGACAGAATGGGGCTTTGGCTTATAAAATGCGATAGCTCGCTTTCCGCCGAGGATCGCTCGGCTCTTATCGAAAGGATAGGCGGTATATTGAATACCGATACTCTCCAAGACCTTGCTTCACTTGCTATCGAGGCTTTGAAAAGAGAGCTTGATCTATCGAATGAATGCTACGTATCAGAGGAATTCGACTCCGGCGAGAGGCTTGCCGATCTGCTCCCCTCGCTTAAGAATATATGCAGGATACGCACGTCCTCGGCGGAATACCGTGACGATGCCGAGACCGATCTTTACGCCACTCGCGCGGCAGATACGTACGAGCTTATCATAAGGCTTTCCGATAGCCGGGACGGCACTCTCGGAAGGGAGACCTGCCTTGCCGATGCGATCGCATTTTTGCACAAGATATCGGATAATTACGTTGCCCTCGGGGACGGCGGAAAGGCAGTTGCATACGCTCTTTACGCAAAGGATTTCGCCAAGAGGATATGCGACTCGATGAAAAATGAATACTACCCCGACCACTATCTTGCGTATACGCTTCGAGTTGTCGGAAGGACGCTTGCCGCGATAGGCGGTCTTACAGACGAGGCGCTCGGATATTTCGGAGATGCCATCTCGGCTTATTCAGCGGCAAATCTCAAGCGCGAGGACTTCAGCGAAAAATACGCATCCTCAGCCGCTCTCGTCAGCGCGGAGATCGCCGATCTTTACACGAAGGACGATATGCACAAAGAGGCGATAGGATACAGAACGGCGGCTATAACTCAGCTTGCCGAGGTTATCAATTCGCATCCCGAATGCTCCTCTCTTGCCCTTGAATATGAAGGTCAGCTCGTCTATCTTCATATCAACAAGGTCTTCGCTTCGGGCTTTGATGCCTGCCTTGAGAGCGAGGCATACGAGCTTTTTGCCGCAATCGAGCGAATTATCGGCAGATACGGTATAGACAAGTCAAAATCCGCCCTGATCGAAAACTACGTTTCGGTAGGCTACGTGCTTGCCTGCGTTTACGCCGCGATCTTCAATAGCGAAGAGGTATACCGCTCGCTTTCCGCGCTTCGCTCTTCGGTCATCTCACGAGGACTTATGGCGGCGATCGGCGGAGAGTTTGAAAAGGCATACTCCGCAAAGTTCGTTGCAGAGGTGGCTGCCTCGAGAGGCGAGGATCCCGATAACGTTTGCGAGCTTAGCATGAAGGCTATCGAATGCTTCAAGGAGCATTCCTCTCCCGACTCGCCGGACGATATTCTTCTCGCCCCCGCAAGCTGCTACCGCAAGATATCGGATGCCTACCGCGCCGCGGGAGATTGGCAGATGGCGAAGAAATACGCGGCATCAGAGATAAACGAGATCAATATTCTGACCTCTCTTCCCCGTGGAGAGCGATTTATGATCAACCTTGCCGAATGCTATTACAGGTACGCTATGATCATTGAGTGCGCCGCAGCAGAGGACGATTTCAGCACCCCTGAGAATGACTCTGCATCAGACTTCTATCTTGGCGCGGTAAAGCTCGCATCCGAATTTGAAAGCAAGCACCCCGAATTGGCATCCGACTTTTCAAAGGACCTTAAATTCAGCTGCCTTAGCGAGCTTTACGGCATTGTCAGAGAGGATTACGATGCGATGCAGGAGCTGATAGACAACGAGGGCGACGAGCATGAAATACTGCTTTTCGTAAATGAAGGTTTGCGAATAGCCACCGAAATAATAGATTATCTGAGCGATAGCTCGCAGATAGATCTTATGGATATCATCACTGCATTCAGAGATTTTCTTAATTCATAAGCAATCGGAGCTCTTACTACCCCAGATAAAAAGGCTGTCTCAAGCGCTTTGAGACAGCCTTTTTATATTTTAATTTTACTTCTTTATCGCGATATTATTTACCTTAGCATACGAAATTATAGTATCGGTCGCGTAGTAATAATAAACCGCGTCCTCGTAAAAGGCCTCGCCCTTGTCTTTGATTATATCGCTCTCAAAGGTGGCGAGCGCTTCCTCATACTCAGCATCGGTCTTATAATCCTCTCGGGTAAGTCCGCTTGCATAGGTATAGTCGGCTTCAAGCTCTTTTCTGTAAAGCGCTTTGTATTCCTCTTCATTCGGCATAAGACCTTCGGTCCTTATTATGCTGTAAAAGATCAGCTTTTCCTTTACCTCGTCTAAAGCCATATTGTAGATATGATCGTACCAGTTATCGTCACGCGAGAGCTGGAAATACTCGATAGCGTAATCGTCAATGCCATCGTATGATATTCCTTCCTGCCCCGCCGCGAGAAAGCCTGCGTAGACCATATAATAGTAGTTATCGTATATTCTCGTAAGCTCGCGTTGCGGGATCTTCTTTATATCGATATTTGCCTTAAGATACTCCCAGACCGCATCCTCGCTTGCCCTCTCCACCGCTTCGTTTCTATCGCTTATAAGAAGCGAGCGGCGATAATTCTTGAATTTCTCAACTAAGGTCTCACCCTCGTATGAAGCAAGCTTTTCTTCCTTCATACCGAGCTTTTCGGTTATAAAGCTATCGTTAAGCTCCGCCGTCTCATAGGTTGTGACTCCGAAGAAAAATACGTCAAGCTTAGCGCTTTTGCCGCGAAGCTCCTCATTCTCAAGATCGTAAGGGAAGGTTATATCAACAGTAAGAACATTTTCGGTCTCAATACCTCTTGTAACGTAATTTACGGTGGACTTAAGGAAGGTTATTCTTTCGCTTATCGGATTTCCGTCCTTATCTGTGGTCTCGCAATTCATCGTTATCGGAGAAGAGTTGGTCAAGCCTATGCTCTTCTCGGCAAGATAGCTGAGAACTCCGTCTCCCCACTTATCCTCAAGCTCGGGATCGTCAAGCTCCATTCTTATCGTTGCGTCCTCGTAAAGTCTGCCGTCCTTCTCTCTTATATACGAAGCTGTAATATAAGCAACGTCGCCCACGAGATCCTCGGGAGCTTCTCCGTCAAAGAAGGCTCCACCGCGCGAAATATTGAAGTTGCACTGATAGTCAAGCGGCACCTTGCCGACGAGCGCGCTGTCCAGCCCTATGATCCTGTATCCCGAAAGCTCCGCTCTGCCGCCGACCTTCAGTCCGCCGACAGCCTTGAGGTCTGAATCCTTAAGGTCAAAGTTTGAAAATCCGGGGATCTCTCTTCTCTCGCCGTTCTCATCGATCTGATATGCAATATAGCGAAGATATACCACGTCGCCGGGAGCTATCGCCTCGGAAACCTCGAACTTATATTCGTTATCCCTATCGCCCCTTTTGGACGCGAGAAGATAGATGAGATCCTCTTCAAACTCCGTTTCGCTGACCTCGGGAATATCTATCTCCACTTCAAAGTCCTTATACTTCGCTCCGCTGAGATCTATAAACGATGAGAGGTCTCCCCTGACGAAATCTATCGGCTCGGGAACGGTATTGAAAAGCTTTGCAAAGAGATCTCCCCTTGCGTACTCATCAACGAAAAGATCGGAAAGCGTTATGCCAAGGCTATTCATATTGACGCCGACAAATGCTCCGACTATTATCGCAATGACGAGAACAGATGCCGCGAGAATGACCCAAGGGTTAGTATAAAAGCGCTCCTTTACGTCGGTCTCGCCCGCTGCGGTCTTGTTTATTTCTTTATCCTTACTCACGGAAAACTCCTTTATATAATAATATAGGAAGAAATGCTAATCAAGAAAAGAATCGGCATACGCCGTGGCAAGAGCATCGCAGCGCTCGTTGTAAGCATGGCCGTTATGCCCCTTTACCCATATGAAATTCACAGAATGAATCCTCGTCAGACCGAGAAGCCTTTGCCAGAGGTCTGAGTTCTTCACCTTTCCGCCTCTCCAAGACTCCTTTTCCCACGCATATATCCATTCCTGAAGATACGCCTCGGTCAGATACTTTGAGTCGGAATAAAGCGTGACTCGGCAAGGCTCCTTCAGGGCGCTGAGCCCTTCGATAGCCGCTGTAAGCTCCATTCTGTTATTCGTTGTTTCCCTCTCTCCGCCGGACATTTCCTTCTCGTATTTACCCCAAACGAGAATCGCGCCCCAGCCGCCCGGACCGGGATTTCCTCTGCACGCGCCGTCCGTATACAAGCTGACTTCCTTCATAGCTCTCCTTTTTGAGGGCTATCCCTCTTTATTAAAAACGGAGCTGCGGCGTATTGGTCGCAGCAGCTCCGTAAATCTCTTGAAATGTTATTTATTTCTGTCTTAAGACTTATTTATCACTCTCGGTCTTAATAGTGAATTGCTTGATGAACTCGTTGGTATACTTATACTCACCGTTCTCATCGTAAACAGGCTCGGTAACCTTCTCGCCGTCCTTCTCAACCTCTTCGGTCTCGATAGCGAGGAAGTGATCGAATACCTTATCAAACTGGTAAGCCGCAAGAGTATTCATCTCACCGTAGGTGCTTGCATTGTACTCGTAGGTTCCGCTGGCATCCTTCTTGTATTCCTTGATCTCGTCCTCGGTAAGGAGAACGCCATAGATATCAGCGAAGAAGTAAACGGTGCACATCTCGGTTACAAGAGTCTCTGCCTTCTTGCGGACCTCAGCCTCTGCATCCGCATAGGTCTTAGCGGAAGTACCGGTAACGGACATGAGATACTTCTCAAAGTTGCCGCCAAACTCCTTGTAGTAGGTTACGGAAGAGGAGTTCTTGCCGGTGTTGAACTTATACTTATGCTCGGTGATAAGTCTGTCAAATACTTCGTTGACTGCCTTCTCGGGAAGCCATGTAAACTTGATTATATCCTTATTGGTCATTGCATCCCAAAGAGCCTTAGCAAGATTCTTCTGGATCTCGGTGTTGTACTCAGCAACAAGATCGTCGTGAACCTTCTCCTTGTATGCGTCGATAACAGCGGTCTTGCCTGCTGCAAGAGCATCGTCTCCCTTACCGAGAGCGGTAAAGAGAGCATCCATTGCCTTGACGACCTCACCGTCAGCCGTGTCAACGTCCTTCTTTGCATTGTCAACAGCTTCCTGCTTCTTTGCAACAGCTGCGGTAGCATCTATAACGGACTGGTTGGTATCAACGTCCTCTCCGTCGGGAACTGCGTCCTTAACGTCCTCAAGGTTATCCTTCTCGTCATCAAGAGCTTCCTCTGCATCAGCGAGAGCTTCCTCTGCTTCGTCAAATGCGGTAACCTTATCATTGAATGCCTTTATAAGATCCTCGTGATCCTTGAATATCTCAAAGGTATCAACACTAACGGAAGAAAGAAGAGTTCTGAGAACTGCCTCTGCGGTAAGATCCTCAACGTCAAGGAAGTAAACGGGGCATACGTGATAGGTAAGCTCGACGTCCTTAAGATCGTACTTCTTACCGTCGGTAGCCTCAAGCTCGGTCTTCTCGGTGTAAACAACGATAGGATCAAGCTCGATCTCCCTATGCTTCTTGGCATCGGTCTCGTTGATAACGTACTCTATCTTCATATTGGAGTACTTCTTATCTCCCTCGGTGAAGCTTTCAACAGAAGTACCGATGGTCTTCTTCTCGGAGAGCTTCTTGATAACGGGATCGGTGCTATTGGAATCAAGAACAACGCGAACGAGCTTATTGACGTCATCGGTCGTGCCGCCGTCTGCCTTAGTTGTGGTAATGGTGTAGTTGATGTAAGCTATCTGACCGTCCTTAGCAGTACCGGTAGTGGATACCGAGTATGCATAGTCCTTCATTTCAATATCCTTAAGCTTCTCTGCAAGATCCTTCTTGTAGCCCTCAAGGGTCGAAATGCCAAGCTGAAGCGAAACAGCCTTGGTGGGGTTCATATAAGTGGGAGCGAGGGTGTAATCCTTGCCGTCCTTCTGGAAGGTGATGTAGTAAGAATAGTAAACGGTATCATTGCCGTCAACTTCGCCCTCATAGAGCTTTGCTTCCTTATCTACCTTGCCTGCGAGAGCCTCGTTGATATTATCCAACTTAAGATCATCTCTCTTATCGGCGGTGTACTCTCCGTCCTCGATCTTGAGCGACGAGATAACGCTTTCAAACTTTGCTTTGTCGAAGGTTGCGTACTGCTTCATATCATCCTTCGTAAAGCTGTATCCGCAGCTGACGAGGGAAAGGGTAAGCATCACAACGACAAGAAATACGCATGTAATTCTTCTTTTCATGTTTTCTTTCTCTTTCTCTATATTTTTAACAATTAAATAATCGCTTTCAGAAGATTTTACCTTCTCTTCACGTTAAGCACAGACCATTATAACATATAACTTTGAAAAATGCAAACATTTTTTAAAAAAATATTATAATTATTTATAAATTTTCTTATCGGCGGCAAAAAACCGCCGATATTTTGCAAAAATCACTGCTTTATATCAACGTAAGGCGTCTCGTTTTCGATATTCTCTCCGTTGAGAAGATCAAAATAAAGTCCTACTATCTTTTCGAAGGCGTAGGTCGAAACGTAGAAGCTGCTCGCAACTCCGTATTTCGAGCCGTCTGCGGTATGCTCGCGGTATACCTCGACCATAATTCTGCGGTCGGATATCTTGTAGAACTCGTATACGTAGCGGTAGGGGCCGTAATCGTCGTAAAGCGCTACCGTCATCTTCATAAGCTTCTTGCCGAGGGCAAATCCCGCCGCCTGCTCTTCCTCGCTGAGGAAGCCCTGGTAATGAGTATAGAAGAGCGCCTCTATAAGCTCCTTGAAGTTAGACGTTCCGAGAGCGTCAAGATCAACGCGCTCCTTGCCGAAGAAATTGTATAAGGAATCGTACGTCTTATTGTTCTTCTCAAGATATTCGCCGAACTTTGTATTGATGCAGTCTCCCGAGGGAGTCACGAGAACGTTGATCGCATCGTACTTCGTCGCCATGGAAAGCTCTTCCTCTGTAAGCTCGCTTACGTGCCAGAGCTTGCCGCCGTATGCGTAAAGATCCTCGGTGTGAGTAAGATCGTTCTTGTATTTACCGTAAACGTCGTCCATGGTGAACTCAAAGTTAAGCTCTTCCATTGCGGAGACGTCTACCATAACGAGATTTCTTCTCGCGTAGAAGCTCTCGAAGCTCTCGTCAAGGAATACGAAATCCTCTGCGGATACCTTGGATATAACGTCGTAAAGGTCTGACGCTATATATCTCATTCCGTCAATTCCGGGATCGCTTATATAAAGCGTAAATCCAAGAGTGTCGTAATATGAATAATCGTCAAGATGCGCAAAGAAGGAATCGGTGGGAGTATCTCCGTAATCTATCGCGGATATTCCTCTCGGAAGCTCAAAATATATGGTATTTGCGTAAAGGCCGTATTTTTGTATCTTCGCGGGTGTTATTCCTATATCGATAGTCTTCGTGCCCTTAAGTCCGAGAGAGCTTGTCGCGCTCTCGTTAAGTCCGCCGAGAAGTCTTACGACCGCCTGGCAGGACGATGCGTTCAGGGCGTAAAGCGCGCCGTCCATAGTATTCTTATAAAGAGACTCTCCGAAGTACGGGTCTCTTTCGGAAGCCTGAACGAACTCGAAGGATACGATCATCTCGCTCGTATAGAAATACTCGACCGAGCTTATCACGTAAGTGGTATAGCCCGCGATCGCCTCGCAGTCTATGCTGTAAACGGAGACCTCTCCGTCCTCAACGTCGCCGACGGGCTTATCCTTAAGGATCTTGGCTATCGCCTTTTCGTCCTCAGCCATTGCGTCTCTGATAGTGACGTACGAGGTAAGTCCTTTTTCATCCTCTTTTCCGTTGGCAATAACGTTGTAGCGGAAGAGAACGGTCGCGCCGTCCGTGACCTTATCTATCTTCTTATCATCGGCGTCAAGTATCTCGATTATCTCGGTGATAACTATCGAGACCTCGTGATGCATCGTATTGCTCTTATTGTAAACGATATTGAGGTCAACGTATTCGCCTGCTTCAAGCGTGCCTACCGAGCCTTGGCGAAGAGCTGCCTCTGCCGCATCGGGTATCGCGGGAGAGGAAAGATCTATAATGCCCGAAAAATCTGAGAGAGCGATCTGCTTTCCGTCAATATACCATGCGTAGGTGATCTTGATAAGATCGTTATCACCAACGGCGAAGCCCTCTTCGGATATCTCCTCGGTATCGGTTATTACAGCGTCTATGGATTTTATAACGTAGGTGTATTTCTTGCTGACTCCGCTTGCATCGAGAGTGACAGGCGTTGAGAAGGAGAAAACGGATGCCGCGATAGGATCGCTAAGCTTTCCCACCTTCGCCGAGCGAAGCACCTTCGCAAACCTCTCGTATGAGGAGTTCAGATAAAGATCGTCAAGGTCTAAGATTATCGACTCGTTTTTGCTGACGTTATTATTGTAAACGACCTCGCCGTCCTTATTTACAGTAAATGCGCTGAGGTATTTATCCGCGGTAAACGCGACAGTCGAGCCGTCCTTGACCGCATCGCCCTCTTTAGAATACATAGTGTTCTTCCACTGCTTGAAGTCCGTGGTAAGATAGGGCTCGAACGCCTTATCCTGAGGCAAGCCCTTGGAGACGAGAAGCGGCTCGATATAATCGGTAAAGGAAAGGAATGCGTACTCAAGATAGGGGTTAGTCGTGGAATAGACGTACGGTCTGTTTGCCACGGTGAAGTAGTATCCCTCTCCGTGGATTATCTTATCTCCTATCTTGATCTGATTGATCTGAAGCTCGCCTTCCTCATCGTAGTAGAAATAGGATATCTCTATGGGAGAGTCGTCTCTTGAAAGTCCGAAGACCTTAAGCTCCTCGTCCCTTTTGTCAAGATTTTCGCTGACAGGTATCCTCTCCTCAAAATATGAGGTTCCGATAGCGGTGCAAAGCCAGGTGATCTTATAGATCGCAACGGTAGAGCCGAGAGACGCGTCCTCTGTGAAGGCGTAGGAGTCCTCATAAACGTAGGTGGGATCCTCAGCCATTATTTCGGGCGCGTAGACCTGCTCAACTCCGTTTTCATCCTTATAGGAAAGAATAAACGGAGGAAGGTCCTCGTCCTCGCCGAGATCAAGTATCTCGCCGACTCTTGTGAAGGAATACGTTCTGTCTCCCTTTATCTCAATGCTCTCCATACGCTCCTCGGGAACGTGCGGAAAGGCAACGGCAGAGCCGTTATGCTCGCTCTCTCCGAGAGAGGCGTCAAACTGCACCTTATCCTTCTTTCCGCTGTCGCTTGATCCGTCATCCTTAAGCAAAAGAGTGTTCAAGAGTATCGCGGCAACCGTCGCTACCGCAAGAATGCCCGCAAGTATCGCTATGATAAGAGGCTTTTTCATTTTTTTCTTAACAACTATCATGAGAGCCTCCTTATAAATACTTACGGCGAACGCAAATGACTATTCCCACTACCGCTATCGCAACGGGTATTGCGGCAATGATCACCGTGTATACCGTTCTGACCGCGGGGGTAAGTCCCTGCTTGAAGATACCCTCTGTATCGTGGGTATTCTGAATGTTTTCAAGAAGAGTGTCCGTCTCGTAGATCTTTATATCGGTAAGTATCTTACCTAAAAATCCCGTATTATTGTTGCCCGAAAGACCGCCAAGCTCCTCGGGAGCATAGGTGTCAAGGCGAGCGATATTCTGCACGAGAGCCGCGCATATCTCATAATTCGAGCAGGAAGGATTGCCGAGCAGCTCGGATGAGAAGAAGGATGCGCTTGCCGCGGCAAATATATAGGAATGGGAAAGATTGCTCGTTGAGGTATCTATCGTCTGCCTGTTGCCAAGCGCGGCGAGAGCCTTCTTGCCCGCATCTCCCGATTTATAAACGTATTCGCCCTTATCGTTCTTCGCGTAATCCACCGCGTTCTCCGAGGTGTAGATGAAGGGCGCGTATATTCTTGAGGTATTCGCCGTTCCGGGGTCGTTCATACCGACGGAGTTATCGCCGAAGGAGCTCATGATATATCCGCTGTCCTCAACCACGAGGCGGGGCGCGCTCGCGAGAGTGGCGTAATTTTCATATATTTGATATGCGTATTTATCTGTTTCTGTGATGTATTCCGATACAAGAGTTGTCGTCTGCCCATCGCCCTCGGAGGCCGTATCCTTGACGAGGGTATTGGAGAATTTGAGTCCCCACTCCGAAAGAAAATCCTCGAAAATGGGAAGCACGGTCTTATAATCCTTGGCTATCATGACCGAGCCCTTATTCTGGGCAAGGTATCTATCGAGAAGCTCCGTCTCGGAGACGTAGGAATAGCTGCCGAACTTTGAGCTGTCCTCTCTGAAATCAAGCTTGGGATCGTTGATTATAAGAATAACGCAATCATCCGGTATATCGGGCTGCTTGCCTGCCTTCTCTGCTTCCTCTATGAGTCCCGAGAGGGAGAGAGTATCAACGGCAAGACCCTTTTCGGTAAGAAGGTCGAAGAGATGAGAGGTCTTTTCGTTCATCTCCTCCTGCGCCTTAAGAGCAGCCTCGTCCGTTATACCCTCGGTAGGCTTATAATAATCCTCGCCGTGGTCGGTGACGAAATACGCCTTAGGGCGGTCAACAAGAGTCAGAGAAAGCATGATCGACGCAAGCTTATACTCGCCGTCAAAGGAATAGACCTTCTCCTTTCCGATGACCCAGAAGCTCTCGGCGGATGCTATTCTGTATCTGTTGTCTCCATAAGAGACTATAACGTCGTTTGCATTGATCTCGGTAAGAGACGTCGTCTTAAAGCGGGCGACCGAGGTGGGATCCATTGCAACGTTATGGCACTCGACCCTGAAGTTATCGTATCTCGATTCAAGCGCTCTTGCCATATAGTATACGACGCGCGTGTAGGTATTCTCAATAAGGTAGTCGGGGTCCGAGCAGAAGGTGACGGTTATTCCGGGTTCTCTCAAAGAACCGTCTTCCATATATAATATACCGTCGCAAACGTCGTACATTATATCTCTTACGGTATAAAGCCCTTCCGGAGTAAGGTCTATATAAAAGTTGCCAAAAATTCCGAAGCTCGTCACAAAAAGGTTGACAAGCAGAAGAAGAATTATGGCGACCGCCGATATGACGGTGAAAATTTTAGTACGGGAGCTTTTGCCCCCAAACAGTTTGTTTGCCATATATATTTCCTTTATGAAGTGCTTTTATTTATTCTTTCGTCTTATTATGATGACCGAGCCGACGACTGTTATAGCCGCGGGGATCATAAATATCAGGGTTGCGTATATGCGCGCGGTACCCATTGTAAGATTTTCAAGCATTCCGCTGTCTCTGTACACGGTGTTGCAGCCGTATGGAACTGCGCCCGCGCCAAAGACCTTATCAATGACGGAATAAACAAAATCACGGTTTGCGTAGCTGCTGGTGACAACAACGTCACTCGAGGTAAGATATACGCTCGGAACAACGAATACGCTGCTTCTCGTTCCGTTTTCGTTATCTGTGAAGGAGACGGCAGACATTGCGTAATTACCGCTGCCGTCCGTCTTTTTGCCGCCCGAATAAAGCTCCGCCGAGGCAGAGGACTTAAGAAGCGGCTCGGCATTTCCCGAAAGGATAAGCGCCGCGCACTCCTTGAGGCGCACCTTGGACGAGCCGTGCTTATCCAACTTCTCCTTGATAGACGCGCCAAGCTCGGTATCGGAAAGCGTGGAAATAAGGGTGAAATAATCAACCGTGACACCCTGATCGGAGTCTCTTATAAGGTTTTTAGCTCCGTCCTCGGAGTAGGATATATCTATTCCGTGCCTCGAAAGAAGTCCTTCAAGCTCGGTAAGTCTTTCGACGTACGGGTCAAGCGCAACGAAAAGATTACCGCCGTCCTTAAGATAGGCGTCAAGCTTCTCTATCTCGGAGAAAACTCCGTTTCCCGCGGCGCTTTCAAAATCCTCTATCGGATTGGATATGACAACAAGCCCCGCATTCTCGGGTATCATAGATACCGACTTTAGGTCGATCGTTGCGATCTCAAATCCCGCGCAGCTGAGCATATTCGCGAATGAAATATCCGAGACCTCGCCGTGGTAGGTGGTGAAGTAAGCCGTCTTATGCTCACTTTCAAGCACCCATTTTACCATAGCGGCGCAGACCTCCTCGCCGTTGTACGAGGTAAGCGCAGTGCTGCCGCTCGAATCCTCGCCGTAGGTGCAGGTCGCAGAGCCGATGTTGGGAACCGTCTTATACGTTATATCCGAAAGGAAGATAACGCTGTAATCGTGCAAGGGATAAGACGTGCCGTCGCTTGCCTTCTGATAAGGCGTAAGGTCGACAAGCTCTCCCGATGAATTTCTTTTCGTTATTATATTTACGTATTCAAGCCTTATAAGCTCGGGGTATCTTTCGGCAAACTGAAGCGCCGTCTCGTGGAAGGTATGCACCTCGTCCGAGCTATTCTCTATCGCGCTCTTTTCGCGGCAGAAAAGTATCGTTACCTGCCTTCCGTGATCATTGATCTTTTCAAAATATTCGTCCGTTGCTCCGCTGATCGAAAGATCGTCTACCTCCGGCGAATAAAGGTACAGACCAAATCCCGCGGTAAGGGCGTAGATTATAGCGTTGAAGGCTATAACGACACCGATAAGAAGAGCGGTCATCGAAGTACCGAGGAAGCCCTCGCCGCGAAAGAACGCCGCGGCTTTTTTCTTAAAATTACTCATTTTCGCTCCTTTATCAGTTATAACGGCGGCGGTCGTAAATGCGTATAGTGAGGTAAACGAATACCGCTGTTACCGAAAGGTAATAAAGAAGAGACGAAAGGTCGAAATATCCGTTGGTAAACGCCTGAAATCTCGTGAAGATAGAAACGCAGTCAAAAACGTATCTGAGCCAGAAATTGGCAGGAAGAAGGAGGTTGACAAGTCCTATCACGAGAAATACGAGGATTATAGCCATAGTTCCGACTGCGGCGGAAAGCTGATTTTCCGTCAGCGCCGAGACGAAGATTCCTATCGCGATGAAGGTCATACCCACAAGCAGAAGCGCAAGCACGTTGCCGAGCAGGTTCGCTGTCTTTACAGATGCGTAAGGATAAAGGATAAGAAAATAAAGCGAGTTGATGATAAGAGAGCCCGCAAACATGGTAAGCGCCGCAAGAAACTTTGCGAATACCATTCCCGTAAGCGATACGGGCGCTGTCAGAAGCAGCTGCTCGGTCTTTGTCTTTCTCTCATCGCTGAAGGACTTCATCGTGAGCAGCGGGAGCATTACCGCAGAGACTATCATCATATAAGTAAAGAACGACGTTATGTCCGCAGACATGGAAAAGAGCGTCGTAAAGCAGAATATCGCTCCGCCGATAGCAAGGAACAGAACGAGGAATACGTATCCTATGACACCCGTGAAGTACGAGCGCATTTCTCTTTTATAAATAGCTAACATATCATTTGCCTTTCTTTTATTCCGTGGTTTGATCAGTGAGCGCGGGGCTGCTTTTGCTTCGGCTTCGCTTCTACGCCGTTGTCTCTGTCAACAAGGCGGATGAAGATGCTCTCAAGGTCTGTTCCCATAGGAGCCATGCCGAGGATAGCCCACGAATGCTCGGCGCAGAGATTGAATATCGGCTTTCTCGGGTCTATGCCTCTGTCGCTCTCTATGATGTAAGCATAAGCATCCGCGTCTCTTTCTCCCGTGGAAGTGACGGTTTTTATTCCTCTGATCCTGCCAAGAGCTTGGGCAACGTCCTTCGTGGGGCCGCATATCTTGACCTCGTAATGATATCCCTCTTCGATAGCCTTGGTAAGCTCCGAGGTCTTCTCATCTGCAATGATCTTGCCCTGATTTATGATTATTACTCTTTCGCAGACCGCCTGGACCTCTGCGAGAATATGAGTCGAAAGTATTACCGTGTGATTCTTTGAAAGAGTTCTGATGAGGTTTCTTACCTCGAGTATCTGCTTCGGGTCAAGTCCGACCGTCGGCTCATCGAAAACTATAAGCTTGGGGTCTCCGATAAGAGCCTGCGCGATGCCCACTCTCTGCTTATAGCCCTTCGAAAGATTCCTTATAAGTCTTCCGCGCGCGTCCGCGAGCTTGACAACGTTGACTATCTCGGATATATGAGCGTCTCTGTCAAAGGAGCAAGCCTTAAGGTCAAAGACGAAATTGAGATACTCGTCCACCGTCATGTCTCCGTAAAGAGGCGGCTGCTCGGGAAGGAAGCCTATCATGCTCTTCGCCTCTATCGGGTTTTCAAGAATATCCACTCCGTTGATCTTCGCGGATCCCGAGGTGCTTGAAAGATAACCCGTTATTATATTCATAGTCGTACTTTTTCCCGCGCCGTTGGGGCCGAGCAGACCGACTATCTCTCCGTTTCCTATTTCAAAGCTGATATCGTTTACAGCGTAATTCTGACCGAAACGCTTGACAAGATGCTCTACCTTTACCATATTTTTCCGTCGGTTGCCCGACTTCCCCTCTCGTTTGTGTAATTTTAGTTCATACCATATGAGTATAACATATAATTGTAAACAAATTATAAACATTTAAAATTTTAATTCTAAATTATTTATGGACAGCTTGTATAATTATTGTTTCGAAATGGAGCTTCGGTGCTTGACAAAAGCAATTTTAGGTTGTATAATCTTCGTAAGAAATAAAATCAAGGAAGCAATTGCAATATGAATGAAGCTGTTTTAGCGCCAAAAAAGACGGTTTTTTCGGGAGTTCAGCCCTCGGGAAATCTCACGATAGGTAATTACCTCGGCGCGATCAAGAATTTCTCCCGCTTTTCCGAGGAGTACAAAACTTTTTACTGCGTAGTGGATATGCACGCGATCACCGTAAGGCAGGTGCCCGCGGAGCTTCGCCGCAGAACATACGAGACGCTCGCTCTTTACATGGCTTGCGGCCTTGACGAGAAGAAGAATACCCTTTTCGTTCAGTCTCACGTGCCCGAGCATGCGGAGCTTGGCTGGATCCTCAATTGCTATACGATGTTCGGCGAGCTTTCGCGAATGACCCAATTTAAGGATAAAAGCGCAAAACATGCGCAGAATATAAATGCAGGTCTATTTACTTATCCCACCCTTATGGCGGCTGATATACTTCTTTATCAGACCGACGTTGTGCCCGTGGGAGTTGACCAGAAGCAGCATCTTGAGCTTGCGAGGGATATTGCCACACGATTCAATCAGGCGTATTCCGATACCTTCAAGATCCCCGAGGGCTTTATCCCGAAGGAGACGATGAAGATAATGTCGCTTGCCGACCCCACCTCGAAAATGTCCAAATCCGATCCCAACCAGAATTCGGTCGTCTATATCCTTGACTCGAAGGATGACGTTATGCGTAAATTCAAGAAGGCGGTTACCGACTCTGAGGCGTGCGTTAAATACAGCGAGGATAAGCCGGGCGTATCAAACCTTATGTCTATATACAGAGCCTTCACGGGCAAGACCTTCGAGGAGATCGAGCGCGAATTTGAAGGCAAGGGATATGGCGACTTCAAGCTCGCCGTCGGAGAGGCTTGCGCAGACGGACTTCGCCCTGTCAGAGAAGAATTTGCAAGGCTTATGGCTGATAAGGCACATCTTGAAAGCGTTATGAAGGCGGGCGCAGAAGATGCTCATCACTACGCAATGCGTACGATGTCTAAGGTCAAAAGAAAGATTGGTTTTGTATACTAAAGTGTGCAAATAACCGCATTTTATAATAAATATCCAATATAGGAGATAGAGCTGCAGCAGCGCATTTTGCGTTTCGCTTGCAGCTCTTTTTTGTTTATGCTTTTCCGCGCTATACTCCTCTCGCTCGCAGCCTTTGGGCTATCCTACGTTCTGACTCCGATAACCGTACCTTTATGCCGCCTTGTCGGCGCGATCGACCGCCCGGACGGAGCAAGGAAGATCAATGATATACCTGTGCCAAGGCTCGGCGGTCTTGGGTTCTTCCTATCCTCGGCGATCATTCTTCTCCCGTTTGTGACCTTAAGTCCTGCCGCGGCGGCAGTCACCGTCTCGGGTGCGATCATCGTAGCGGGCGGGGTCGCAGACGACACCTTCGGGCTTTCTCCTTTGGCAAAATTTCTTATCCAGATCTGTGCATCGGCGATCGCCGTACTGATAGTAGGGATACCGGGATCATTCTCGTTTTTCGGGTTGTTCAGCATTCCGCTATCGGGAGTTCTCGGCTTTCTTTTCTCGGTATTCCGCTTTGTTTTTACCGTGAACGCCGTGAATTTTTCGGACGGACTGGACGGACTTGCCTCAGGCCTTTCCTCGGTAGCGCTCCTTTCCCTCGCGCTCTTTGGCGCGGCAAATTCAAGAAATTACCCTGCCGCTGCCGCTCTTATTCTTGCATTTGCGGTCATAGGCTTTATGCCGTACAATAAGTACCACGCGAAGGTATTTATGGGAGACTCGGGCTCTCAGTTTTTAGGGCTTGCTATCGCCATTCTCTCGATCGCCTGCTCCGAGGGCGGCGGCTTTACTCTTGAGACCTCGCTATTCCTCGCGATCCCAACGCTGGATACCGCCGTTTCAATAGCAAGGCGTATATTAAAAGGAAAAAGCCCCTTCGCGGCAGACAAGGGGCATCTTCATCATATTCTTTTAAATATCGGAGTTCCTCACCCGTATGCGGTGAATCTGCTCGTTGCCGTCTCGGCAATAATCGCCATAGGCGCTCTGCTCTTCACGGTTTGACCTTACTCTGAAAGTATCGCAGAAAGCCTCTCGTTTATATCTCTTATCACTCCGTTTTTATCGGTATTCCACTCGGGAGCAAGAAGAAGCTCCTTCGGGCAATCGCCCGTTATGCGGTGTATGACCTTTTCGGGAAGGCGGCTTATGGCGTATGCCGCGCGCCTCACGTAATCCTCTCTCGATATAGGGGTATAGCTTCCTTCAAGACACATTTTTCCAAGGCGCGTCCCTTTTGCAACGTATACCGAATGGATCTTGACGCCCCACGTGCCCGAGAGATCAAGGGTATCGAGGGTCTCTTCAAGCTCGCGGTCTCCCTCGCCGGGCAACCCGATCATAATATGAGTGACGGTGGGTATGCCTCTTGAATGAAGTATACTGCACGCCTCAAGGTATTTTTCGGTCTTGTAGCCTCTGTTGATGATCTCTGCCGTCTTATCGCTCGCCGTCTGGAGTCCAAGCTCGACCCACACGTCCACCCTATCCTTATACGATGCAATAAGGTCGGCTATATCGCCGTCAATGCAATCGGGTCTTGTGCCTATCGCGAGGATCCTGATGCGGCTGTCAATAAGGGCGGCATCGTATCTCGCCTTGAGGACGGATATCGGAGCGTACGTATTGGTAAAGTTCTGAAAATATGCTATACACTTATCATTATCGGCGGCATTCGCCAGCGCTCTTTGCACCTGATCCTTTATCGAAACGCTCGCATCGATATGCTCGCCCGAGCCTCGCTCGGAGCAATAAATGCAGCCGCCTATGCCAAGAGTACCGTCTCGGTTTGGGCAGGTAAATCCGCCGTCAATGCAGATCTTCTTCATTCTGCCGCCGTATTTTTCTTTTAAATAACTGCTGAGATTTTTATAAAGCATAAAATATCAAGCCCCCTTCGGTACTTCTTATTCTATTGTATCACAAGCATATCGTTTTTTCAAGATAAAACCTAAAATGTAAATAATTGTATTAATTAACGCAAAAGCAGAGCCGCTCGCGCAGCTCTGCTAATTAATTATTTATCTTTTCCGTTCGCATTTTTAGAGTCGCAATTGCATTTACCGCCGCACTGCTTAGAATAGGGGCAGCCTATGCAATGATCTCCTCTTTTCTTCGCTCTGATAATATAGAAGCTTGCGCCGCCAACAATAAGAACGATAAGCGCGATGACGATTATCTCGGCAGGTCCCATATTACACCGCCGCAGCCTTTTTGAGGCTCTTCTCTGCAATTTCCTTCTTATCAAGCTCGCGCCTTCTGATTATAAGGAAGGTATAGAGAGCCGCAACCGCGAGGACGACCGCCCAGCCGACTATGTAGATCCAAGCCGCTCCCTTGAGGTTACCTGTGAAAAGAGAGCCGAAGAAGTTTACGAGGAATCCGACCGAATATCCAACAGAGAACTGAAGTCCTATGCCTGCAAAGAGCCACTTTTTGCTCTTGATCTCAGAGTTCATAGCTCCGATAGCCGCAAAGCAGGGGGGAGTAAAGAGGTTGAACATAAGGTATGCAAGAGCCACAGCCGCAACCATAACGCCGCCGCTTCCCGCGCCGAATGCGAGCGCTACCTCGCTTACGACAGCGTCACCCTCAAGGGCAAGCTCATCGGGGTTGATAAGGTTGGTGATACCGAAGCATACGGCAAGAGTTCCGACAACGTTTTCCTTAGCTATAAAGCCTGTGATAGCCGCAGCCGCGAGCTGCCATGAAACGTAGCCGATAATAGGAGCGAAGAGATATGCAAAGGGAGTTGCGATAGTTGCGAGAATAGATGCGTTGGGATCCTCAACAACGGCAAAATTCCAGCCGAAGTTCTGCATAACGTGGACGACGAAGTTACATACGAGAATGATAGTTCCCGCCTTGACAACGAACGCCCAGCCGCGCTGACCCATAGTCTTTGCCGCCTTAACGATAGAGGGCGCTTTATACTCGGGAAGCTCCATGATGAAGAAGGAGCGCTTTGCCTTATAGCCGTTCAGCGCATTGACAAGAAGGGCGCAAAGCAGAATTATAACGATACCGACAAAGTACATCAGCGCTCCGACCCAAGCGGAGTTACCGAAGAATACGCCTGCAAAAAGAGCAATAACGGGAAGCTTTGCTCCGCAGGGCATAAAGGGCGCGAGCATTGCAGTGGTCCTTCTCTCTCTTTCGTCACGGATCGTGCGGCAAGCCATAACGCCGGGGATAGCGCAGCCTGTTCCGATAATAAAGGGAATGACCGATTTTCCCGAAAGACCGACCTTTTTGAAGATAGGATCAAGTACAATGGTAGCTCTTGCCATATAACCGCAGTCCTCAAGAAGAGCGATAAGGAAGTACATTACCATAACGAGCGGCAGGAAGCCTACTATCGCTATAAATCCGCCTATAATACCGTCAACAAGCATAGACGCCCAGATGCTATCCGAATTGATAGCCGTTGCTATCGCTTCCTGACCCATTTCAAGCCAGCCTACGAGAAGGTCCGCGATAAGCACGCCGGGACCGAATTCCCACTGCGAGATAAGGAAAACGAGAAGCATTACGCACGCAAAGATCGGAATGCCGAACCATCTGTTGGTAAGCACCTCATCTATTTTGTCCTGGAAGTTTCTGTCCTTGGTAAGCACCTTACGGGTCTCGACCTCGCTTACGATGCCGTTGACAAAATCGAAGCGCTTACGGTCTGCAACCTCAACCACTGCCTTGTCCGTGAGGTCTATATCGCCCTCAAGATAAGGTGCTGTCTGACCCTTTCCGCTCTGTGCTATCGCCGCCGCAACAACGTCCTTAAGTCCTCTTTTTGAGGTGGAAACGGTGCTGATAACCGGGCAGCCAAGCTTTTTGGAGAGGCTATCCGCGTCAATTACAGTCTCCTTCTTCTGCGAAGCATCGCTCTTATTGAGGGCGACGACCACAGGGATACCAAGCTCGAGAAGCTGAGTTGTGAAAAAAAGGCTTCTGCTGAGGTTGGTCGAATCAACGATATTGATGATAACGTCCGGGCTCTCGTTCCTAACGTAAGAGCTGGTGATGCTCTCTTCACTTGTGAAGGGAGACATTGAGTACGCGCCGGGAAGGTCTACCGCGATAAGCTGCTTATCCCCTGCATACGCTTTTTTGATAGGGTGCTCCTTTTTGTCAACGGTAACACCCGCCCAGTTGCCGACCTTTTCGTTTCTGCCGGTCAGAGCGTTGTACATTGTAGTCTTGCCTGAGTTCGGGTTACCCGCTAAAGCAATTCTCATATTTTTTCTCCTTTTCGGAATATTTATAAACTGTCTTATAAAGTTAGCCGCCGCTAACTCAAAGGGTGAAAAGTCAGCCTGCTGACTTCGCGCGAATTTCCGATCACTCGATCGCTATCGCCTCAGCAAGCTGCTTATCTATGGTATATCTGCCGTCCTTTATAGCGACCACGCATCCACCCTTAAGGTGGCGTACGACCGTGATATTCTCTCCGCTATAGCATCCAAGCGAGAAAAGAAAGGCGTTGAGCTCCTCATCGTCAGTATCGATGCTTTTTACAACGTATTCCTTACCTGCTTCCGCATCCCTTAAAGTCATGTTAAGCTCCTTCCTGCCATTTTTCCCTCTTTTTTATTAATAAGGAAGATATAAAAGTTAGCACGTGCTAACTCTATGTTGCTTGTATATTATATGCCTTTTTTACTCTAAAGTCAATATTTTACAGAATATTTTTACAATTTTGTGAAGTTTTCTTACGGAACGAGCAAAATATCAGAACTGTAATTATCATTTTGCACAAAGAAGCGACAATAAATAAAAACTTTGTGCTTTCAATTGCAAACTCTTGACGTTTTTTAAAGTTTGTGCTATAATATTTCCATCAAAGGAGGCGTACTTATGAACTCCAAGCAAACATTACGAAAAAGAGATATTTATCTTAATAAGCTGATCGCATTCAAGGATACCGAGCCGGTAAAAGTTATAACAGGCATCCGTCGCTGCGGCAAATCAAGCTTGCTCAAGTTAATGGTTGAGTACTTGAAGGCGAATGGGATCTCTTCTGAAAACATTATAGAAATGAACTTTGAGTCCCACAGCTTCAAAGATATGACAGCGGACGAACTTTATTATTACGTAAAGAATAAAGCAATTGAGGGCGAGCGCATGTATCTTTTTTTCGACGAGATACAGCGCATTGACAAATGGGAGGACACTATCAACGCCTTTCGTGTTGATCTGAATTGCGACATTTACATTACAGGATCCAATGCTTATCTCTTGTCATCGGAGTATTCAACATACCTCTCGGGACGCTGCGTAGAGATCAGAATGCTCCCTCTTTCTTTCTCAGAGTTCATTGAATTTCACGGTTTCGAAATCAAAGAAACTCCCGGCGCACTTAGTAGAACACGCAAGGTTGCGGTTGATCGGAACGGCGAAAAATACTCTCTTAGCGAGATGTTCGACGCTTACGTTCGTTTCGGAGGAATGCCGGGTATTGTAGATATTGGACTCGACGGTGAGAAGGCACTCGTTCTGCTCGACGGTATTTACTCGTCTGTCGTAATGCGCGACGTGCTCGAACGAGAGAAAAAGCGAGGTAGAAAACAGATCACAGATCCAATTTTGCTCCGCAAAATCATACTGTTTCTCGCAGATAATATCGGTAGCAACGTGTCTTTTTCTTCAATTGGAAACACACTTGTAAACGAGGGATTGATCGAAGAAACGGGGCGTAAAGGATCGCCAAGCACCCATACTGTGCAGTCCTACGTAGGAGCTTTGCTTGAAT
Organism: Clostridia bacterium; assembly: GCA_017462605.1. GTDB lineage: Bacteria > Bacillota > Clostridia > Oscillospirales > CAG-272 > UBA1740. Next base: position 44,457 of record JAFTQV010000039.1, read on the forward strand.
CTTATTTCTTCTATGACATCAAACGATTCGATATTAAGGGTAAAGAATACCTTCGCACCCTCGGTAAATATTATATCGTTGATATAGGACTTCGTAATTATCTCTTAGGATTCAGAGATCGTGATACGGGACATATACTTGAAAACATCGTTTACTTCGAGCTTTTGCGCCGCGGATATGACGTTGCAATAGGAAAGGTTGATAACGCCGAGGTGGACTTTATTGCATCCAAAGCAGATGATAAGCTCTACGTGCAGGTTACAGAATCAATGAAAAGCGAGGATGTTCGCGCAAGAGAGCTTAAACCAATGCGAGCCATCAGGGACAATTACGAGAAGATCATTTTAACGCTTGATACAGGGCTTAATACTTCTTACGACGGTATTAAATCGATAAACCTTGTTGAATGGTTGCTTGGTGATAAGCAGTGATTTTTTTAGTTATGAGCTTGCTGCGCAAGTGTTATGATATGATCGCCCTCTAACTTCAAACTGTGCCGAAGGCACATCATAACTTGGCGCAGCCAATCATAACTTCAAGCTCGCCGTAGGCGATCATAACTGCGTACCTGCGCTTCGGCAGGTACGCCGGATATTCGCCGGAGGGCGAAGATTCCCGCCCTCGCCGCTTACAAGCAAGCTTGACGCGCTTCGGTTGGAATGCGAACTGGCAATCTCCGCTTTTGCGGAGATTACCCATTCGCGCTCAAAGGGTAGCAGCTTCAAACAAAAAAGACCCCTGAAAGGCAGGTTCTCATAAGGATATTAAGTAAATCCAAGAGAAAATGCCGATTGAGAGTGAAAAAAGGCATCACGGAAATTCCGTGATGCCTTTTATTATTTACTTTTCATCATAAGTATAAAATCCCAAACGCCCGTTGCGCAATGATGAATACATCTCTCGATAGCATCATCATTAAATCGGTAACACTGCTCAAAAATCGCATCGTCAGTGATAGCGTTAAAATATGAAACTTCATGTTTTAACACTTCATACAAATCAGACATTTTAACGCTAATTGCGTCAGCATCTGCTATTGAATGTGCAATATATTTTTTTCTAAAACCTATTATTGCTTCTTCAAGATTTTTGGGGATCTTAGGCTTTTTAATATTTAATCTTACGCCCTTATAATTTTCAATTTTATGTTTGTAGTTATCGAAACTATAAACATCCGGACCTTTATCAAACAAAAGCTTTGCTATATTGAGGCAAATTGCTGTTTGTATTAAATACTTTTGGCGTTTAATGAACTCCACACAAGCAATAGACAATTTGTCTTTGTATTTATATGATTTAAAGAATTCGTCTAAGCCTTGTAAGTAACCATAATAGGCGAAACTATCCAATATATTTTGATGTATCGTTTCTGCCCAAAGTTTACAAAGTTCAAAGCTATTGTTGCTGTCTACTATGTTTTCCATTGATTCACCTTAAAATTATTCCCAATATAACTTGGACAACTCGCCATCGGTGATAATCCATACTGCACTTTCGTTTTTTTGAAAGGTTTCTTTATCCTCATACAGATCAAGATATTGTTTAAAAGAAATTTTTATTCTTCCCAAATTAAAATTTCCCCATCTGCGCTATAATGCCAAAAGGTGCCTTCACCAGTCGGTTTTTGAGTGGAATACCAATAAACCGAAATTTTATCATGCATATGGAAAGGATAAAATTCATTCCAACAAGAATCCCATCCAACTAATGAATTTTGTGTTTCGCAATAAATGGTTAAATTTGTACAATAGTTAAAAGCATCATTTCCAATGCTAATAACAGATGACGGAATTATTAGTTTGGGAAGTTTATCACACATGGAAAAAGCATAAGCGCCAATTGTTTGCAATCCTTCGGGTAGCAAAATGTTAGTTAAGGAGAAACAAGAAGCAAAAGACTCAGTCCCGATGCTGTTCAATTGACTTTCGGTTTCAAAAATTACTGATTCAAGGGAAGTGCAACCATTAAAGGCGCGTTCGCCAATTTGCGACACGGAGTTGGGAATGCTTATTGTTTTCAACCAAGTCCAACCGCAAAAGGCATATGGATTAATACTCGTTATTCCATCAGGAATTTGAACATCATATGGAATTTCACCATTGATGTAGATGGTAGCATCACTGGGCAACCACTGGGAATCTTCGAAGGAAATATTGCACCATTCTTTTATGGTTCCCAAAAACTCTATTGTGCAAGGAATACCCGAAAACGCATAAAAGCAATTATATCCTACCGCTTTTATACTTTTGGATAAGACAATTTGTCTTTGTAATGAACCAACATAAAAGCCTTGATCAATCGAAAACGCTCTTTCTCCAATTATTTCCACGGAATCTCCCAAGCATATATTTGTCAGATTGTAGCAACTTGAAAAAGCGCCGTCCCCGATTTCTTTTAGATTGTTATTAAAAGCAACTTCTTTTAAGTTCTCACACGAAGCAAATGCTGAAGCCTCTATTTTTTTGACACTGTTGCTTAATATGATTTTTGTCAAACCGTCATACCCACAAAACGAAAGAGCTTTAATAGTTTCAACTCCTTCTGGAACTGTTAGTACCGTAAGAAGTTCATCATTAACATAAAATTTACTTGCATAAGATATCGGGTTAGATCTATAATCAAATTCGATAGATACCCAGTTAGACAAATCGCTAATAAATACACTGTCTAACGCATTGCACGCCAAAAAAGCACAATATCCGATTTTTTGAATAGAATTACCCAAATACAATGTGGTTAGAGAAGTACAACCGCGGAAAGCCTCTCCTTCTATTACACATACAGAATCAGGAATTGTTATTGAAGTTATATTTTTGCAGTTATCAAATGCCCCATAATCTATTTTTTGTATACTTGAAGGCAAAGAAATCTCAACTATTTTTGCAAGTGCAAAGGCTCCCGAGCCTATTTCGGTTACCAATTTTCCTTTATATTCTGAAGGAATAACAACATTGGTTTCTTGTCCAACATATTTACTTACCGCATATCCGTTAGTCGTTTTATTGAATTGCAGTCCTTTTGTCCCTTCCACAAAAGCCGCATACAAATCAAAATTTCCAATCGAATTGATGTTTTCAACTACTTCGCCGCTATAATTAGCGTTGTTATACCATCCCGAAAAAAGATCGGTCGGGTGCTCTGCATCTTGTAATTTGAGAGGCAAATCCAAAATTGTAAACGTTGATTTTGTTATTTGATTACCATTGTGAAAAGCAATGTTATAAACAATGGGGGTCTTCACTGCGTTTACTGTTATATTGCCAGTTATGTTTAAGTGATCAAATTCTTCCCACTTAATGTCAAAGCCTTCTACCTGCTGAGGAGAGGGAATATTTCCAATTTTCCCGTTTTTCTCCACTTGAAATTCAATGTCGGAAAAACCATCTCCTTGAACGAATCGGACGGTACACACACTAGGTGTATTTTCTGGATTCTCAATATTACTGTTCGAATTATTAGAATTATTATCCGAATCGATTATTTCATCGTTGTATCCGTTTAAAAATTGACAATCAAATGAATCAAATCCAATCGTTGACCCATCACTAAACATCACAGTAACTTGAGTAATCTTGTAACTATCATAATTTGTCCATCCTGTCGTAGTAATGCTCTTATCAACTGAGCCGGAAACAGGCAGGTCACAATCTAATACATAAGCTTTGCTATTGTAACCGAACGAAGCTCCGCCCATGAAAGGGGTTATAACAATATTCAAATATGTTATTTTGGAATCACTTTTATTGTTAAATGTCAAATCAATTTTTGTTGAACCAAGCGCATTGTGTAATAGAACCCCTTTGCAAGGTGAAATTGCCACCGTGCTATGCACTGTTGCTCGCCTTTGCGTGTAGATTAAATTATTGCGTTCATCTGCTGTCAAGACCTTTATAATGCCTTGCGAAGAAGAATCATATAGAAGAATTTTGGAATCTTCACTATAAGCGGTTTCAAAAGTATATAACGAAATTTGTCCGTTATCAATATAGAAACGTAGCATTAATCCTGCATACAACTCGTAACAGTTATCACCAACTTTAATTAAGTCTTGTGCTACCAGTTTTGTCTTTTCTTCTATTGCACAAGACTCTTCCAGCGCAGAGACAACAGAGCTGGCAACCGAGGAGTCCAATACACTGGCTAATACGTCTATATTTTCGTTGTGATATTCATAAGGTTCGTTGTCTGGGTTATCGTTTGAGTTGCTTGAATTACAACTTGAAAAAATCAATGTTACAGATAGAAGCAGCATAATTGCAAATAAGATTTTTTTCACGGTATATCCTCCAAATGCAAATATAAAAAGTGCGTCCCATTAAGAGACGCACGAAAAACGTACCTCTCAATGTTGCTACACATCTACCCATAACAAAGGGAGAGAGAATACATTTTTACCAAAATAGTATTCCCCCTTGTAAGGGTATATTCAGATGTGTAGCACAATTATTATATCACAACTATAATGAAAAATCAATATTTCATCCTGCGTTCAAAGACAAAACACAAAATTATTTTTTAAAAATTATTTAGTATGTCCCATGTACCATCTGGTTTCTCTTTTGAAATAGCGTAAAAATTCCTTCGGGGTGGCTTCGGAAATTCTTATCCGTAAGAAGATTAAGAGATCAGGAGAATTACTAACAGAAAAGAAAAAGATATAGAGAGCTGTCACAACAGAACTCAATAATTGATACGCATAAACAAAGAAAGAGCGAATCGCAACCGACTCGTATATATTCTTCTTTTCTGCCCATGTAAGCCCAAAGAACGCGCTGTGTGCCGATTTGAGGATAGAAGCGAACAAGTACGCCAATCCCCCTTGACAACGCAAAATCGGGCTAAATCGAAAAAGTTTAAGATAGATAAACCACGCCTGATTTTGTTGCAGGAATAAGCGTGTCGACATTGAGCCGCCACGCAGATCACTTTGCACGGCAACGCCGAGCAATTATGGGCTTTTTGCCCCTTTTCAGCCCGTTTTCATGCTGTTTTGTACGATATTCGGAAGGCGACATCTTGCGCAAATATAAATTCCAAGTCGACTTGGTTGCGCATAAAAAGCCGAAAGTGCCGATGAAATAAGGATTTTTGGCTACATAAATGGGACAACATAGCCCCAAATCAAAATGGAAAGGACGGACAACCGAAAGCTATCCGTCCTACATACCGAGCACCGCCTATACGCAGTTAATATCCTTATGAGAAACTGCGTAAACGGGGTATTTTTTGTTTGCCCAGGTATTCGCCAAAGGGCGAAGATTCTCTGCCTCGCTCTCCGTGAGCAAGCTCCCAAGAGCTTCAGCGAGAATGCGAACTGGGCTTTCCGCTCCTCACAGGGAGCGGAACACCGGTTCGAATCAATTGGGTGGCGATTCAAACAAAAAGCACCCATAAAAGGGTGCTTTTTGTTTACCCAGGTATTCGCCAAAGGGCGA
>JAFTQV010000040.1 GCA_017462605.1 Clostridia bacterium
TTACATAATTGCTAAATTATAAAAAGAATTGGTAGAGGTTTGCGTGTTATCCTTAACGGAGCGTCACACTGTATCTCTACCAATTTTTTATGCTTTTTGATATTTTACTTTATTTCTTCAAAGTCCTCCGCGCCGTGCTTGCAAAGCGGGCAGATAAAGTCCTCGGGGAGAGTTTCGCCCTCGTATACGTATCCGCATATCTTGCAGACGTATCCCTTCTTTTCGGTCTCGGGCTTCGGCTTAACGTTGTCAAAATAATAGCTATACGTCATTGTCTCCTTATCCGAGATCACTCTCGCCTCGGTGACAGAGCAGATAAACATTCCGTGAGTATCGAGATCAACGTACTGCTCGACCTTAAGCGACATAAAGGAATTGATATACCTCGGCAGGAAAACGAGCCCGTTATCCGAGCGAAGAGGCTCGCAGTTCTTGAATTTATCGACAGTCCTTCCCGAAACGAAGCCGAATGCGCGGAATACGTCAAAGGGCGCTTCGGTAGTCAGACAGTTGACGTTCATCTTGCCTGTCTGCTTTATGACGTGGTGAGAATAGTTTTCCTTATTAATGGTAACGGCAATTCTGTTTGGCGTGTTGGTAACCTGGGAGACGGTATTGACTATAAGACCGTTATCCTTCATACCGTCGTTTGAGGTGACAACGTAAAGGCCGTAACCGATCTTGAAAAGAGCTGTAAGATCGTTTTTATTAGCGGTGCTTTGCCTTGCGATATATTCCCTCGAAAGCTCATCCGCAAGCGCGTCAAGCTCCGAGCGGCTCTCATCGTTAAGAGCGGAAAGTATTTTGACGGACGTATCCGCGAAGGTGAGATTTTTGCTATTCGAGAGCATCTCCTTCATTATCTTCGCCGCCATAGGCGCCCAGCTTCCGTTTTCAATAAAGGCAACGGTGCGGTTGCTGAAATTGCGCTCGGTAAGATGATCGATAAAGGTACGCATAAAAGGGAAGATATCCGCATTATAGGTGGTAGTTGCAAGGACGAGCTTTGAATATCTGAACGCATCCTCGACCGCCTCTGCCATATCGCACCTTGCAAGATCGTTGACCACGACCTTGGGGCAACCGCGCTCCTTGAGCTTCTCCGCGAGGGCGAGGACCGCGCGCTTGGTATTGCCGTATACCGAGGTGTATGCGATAACGATGCCTTCATCCTCAGGGCGGTAGCTTGACCAGGTGTTGTAAAGGTCTATATAGTAGCCGAGATCTTCTTTAAGTACGGGTCCGTGAAGAGGGCAGATGATCTCGATATCAAGACCTGCCGCCTTCTTTAAAAGGCTCTGGACCTGAGCGCCGTATTTTCCAACGATGCCGATATAGTATCTTCTCGCCTCGCACGCCCAGTCCTCTTCGCGGTCAAGCGCGCCGAACTTTCCAAATCCGTCTGCCGAGAAGAGTATCTTATCGTATGAATCGTAGGTCACTATGACCTCGGGCCAATGCACCATAGGCGCGGCAACGAAGGTGAGAGTGTGCTTTCCGAGAGAGAGCGTGCTGCCTTCCTTGGCGACTACCTGCTTTTCGGAAAAATCCGTGCCGAAGAAGTTCTTCATCATAGTGAAAGCCTTCGCCGAAGCGACGATCTTCGCATCGGGATAAGCCTTTGTGAAATTCATAATATTCGCGGAGTGGTCGGGCTCCATATGCTGAACTATAAGATAGTCGGGAGACCTGCCAGAAAGCGCGTCTCTGATATTATCGAGCCATTCGTGACCGAATGCGGCGTCGACCGTATCGAATATCGCGATTTTCTCGTCGATTACCGCGTAGGAATTATACGACATTCCGTTCGGAACAACGTACTGACCCTCAAAAAGATCGATCTTATGATCGTTGACTCCTATATATTTTACGTCATTTGTTATAAACATCTTATTCACCTCGAAATTAATTTGTCAGAAGCATTTACCCGTCTTGCAGTCCTCGGCATTGCCGCCTCGGTAGCAAAGCTCGTTCGGGCACTCGCCGCGGGTCGCAATATCTATAATATTGTTTACCGTTGTCTCGGCTATATTGAGCAGCGCCTCTTCGGTAAGAAACGCCTGGTGCGAGCTTACTATAACGTTGGGCATAGAGATAAGCCTCGCAAGCACGTCATCGTCCATAATATGCCCCGAATAGTCCTCGAAGAAGAAGTCGGATTCCTCTTCGTAAACGTCAAGGCAGGCGGCGCCGACCTTTCTTTCCTTAATCTTCATAAGCAGAGCCTCGGCGTCAACGAGCGCGCCGCGCGAGGTATTGATGATCACCACGCCCTTCTTGCACTTATTGAGCGACGCTTCGTCTATGATATGATAGGTATCGTCCGTCAGAGGGCAGTGAAGAGAAATGATATCGCTCTTCTCAAAAAGCTCGTCTGTTGAAACGTATCTTACCGTATCTCCGTTGTCAAGATCCTTGGCGGGGTATTTATCGTAAGCCAATACCTTCATTCCGAAGCCGCGGCAAATATCTATAAAGACCCTGCCGATTCGTCCCGTACCGATAACGCCCACCGTCTTGCCGTGAAGATCGAAGCCTGTCATACCCGAAAGGCTGAAATTGAAATCCCTCGTGCGTATATAAGCCTTGTGTATACGCCTGACAGAGGTGAGAAGCATAGCTATCGCATGCTCCGCTACGGCGTAAGGGGAGTAAGCGGGTACTCTCAGCACGTGTATTTTACCGAAGGCGTGCTTCATATCAACGTTATTAAATCCCGCGCATCTGAGAGCCACGGTTTTAACGCCCATTTCGCAAAGGCGGTCTATTACCTTTGCGTTAACGGTATCATTGACGAAAACGCAGACTCCGTCGTATCCGTTGGCAAGCTCCACCGTATCCTCGTTGAGCTTAGTCTCAAAGTACTTGAACTCTATATCCTTCTCCTTGCCGAAGCGGTCAAAGGAAGGCTTATCGTAGGGCTTTGTGTCAAAAAATGCGAATTTCATTAAAGTCCTCCATTTAAATATTTTTCCTTTATAATTATAAACATTTTTTCTTTATTTTTCAACGGTAAAAATAAAATTTTCAATTTTTTCCGCCAAAGACTGAAATTTTTGTGAAAATATATTAATTATTATTAATTAATTGGAAAGCCTTACCTTTTTTTGGCGTGATGCATTATAATGAAGAAAAACGTTTGGAGTCGAAAATGAAAGAATTTTTTGGTTTTGGCGGATACGAGCGCGAGCCTGAGGGCTATATGTCCTGGCAGCACCTTCTCTTCGTATCGATCCTGATGGCGATAATGATAGCTCTTGCCGTATGGCTCGGCAGAAGAAATCGCCTTCTTCCCGAGAGGGATAAAAATAAGGTACTGATCTGGGCGGCTTTTCTGATAGACGGCTTTGAGCTTTTCAAGATAGTCACGATGTGCATAAGAAATGCCGACCCTTGGGACTGGATAAATAATCTTCCGCTCTTCCTTTGCTCCATTCAGCTGATAACGATACCTGTTGCGGCATTCTCATCGGGCAGGCTTCGCGAGGCGGCTCTCGACTTCGTTATGATATTCGGAATAATCGGAGCGGTGCTTGGCACGTATGCGGCAGGCAATAACTATGCCGCTTATCCCGTTCTCTCGCTTGATAACGTTGTCTCGGGAATAACCCACTGTATTTCGGGATTTGCGTCTCTTTATATTGCTATATCGGGAATGTCCAGCATGAAGAAGAAAAACATTCCGATAACGCTTCTTATTCTCGTCTCCTTCTGCATCCCCGCATACATAGCAAATATCCTTATTCCTCATAACTATATGTTCTTGATGAGGGGAGACGGAACACCGTATGATATTCTCTATAACCTCGTTGGCGGAAACCCCGTAATATATCCGATATCGGTAGTATTGCTATTCTTTGTTTACATATTCGCTTTTTATTACGTGTATTTCTTTGCTGTATCAAAAAAGAAGAATGTTTAATTTCAAAGTTTAGATATAAATCAGAGGCTGTCTCAAATTTGGATTTGTGGCAGCCTCTGATTTTCTTATTTATGTATCATATTCCCCGAATAAGGCTTTATGACCTTTCGGTTCATATTCGGGAAAACAAAGCAAAAAGAAGTCGCACTCGTCGCAACAGCATTCAAAGCCTAACTCACCGTTGCCAAGGCAAACATCAGGTTTTCCCGGCGTAAGCTCTACACCGCTGATATCAATTACCTTTTCAAAATTTTCTTGATCCATACGTTTCTCCTTATCTACAGTCAATGACGTTTAAAAATTTGAAATTGATTGGTATTGATCTACTTTCGGTTTAAAAGCATTTTGACGATACGGCATTGCATACCCTTCGGCAATATGGAAAGAAGCACCAGTCCCGCATGGCGGTTTTTCGCATATGATAAGCGAGGGCGCTTTTTGGTTGCCGCCTTATATATCAGCTTTGCGATCTGCTCGGGCGCTATCGGAGTGCCCGTAAATTTTTCGGTAAGGCGCGAGAAGTGCTTAGCTTGATTTTTGAATAAGACAGTCTCTTCCGCGAGCGCCTCGGCGGATCTGCCCGAGCCCTTGGCAAGCGGAGTTGCGGTCGATCCCGGGCGCACCGTGATCACCTTCTGCCCGATAAGATTTAATTCCTGCCTGAGGGTCACAGCGTAGCATTCAAGCGCGCTTTTTGAAATATTGTAAAGACCGTTGAAGGGCAGAGGATCGTAGGTTGCGACCTCGCTCGTCACGATAATGACGCGTCCGCTTTTTTTAAGAAGCGGGTGAAATGCCCTCACGGAAAGCATAGTACCTGTAAGATTAATGCCGATCAGGCGCTCTATCCTTTCGGCATCTCCCTCAGCAAGCGAGAGCATATCGTGAATACCTGCCGCCGCTATTATCGCGTCAAGGACAACGCCTTCTGCCGAAAGCCTCTCGGCGATCCTTTGCATTTCGGAAAAGTCTCGGATATCTGCTGAAAAGGGGATCGTATTCTCGCTTTTCTCGGGCGTATTCTTGTCAAGGGCGAAAACGGTATATCCCTTTTCTTCAAAATACTTGAGAGAAGCCTTTCCGATGCCCGAAGCGGCGCCTGTTACAAGTACCGCCGCCATATCAGGAGAAGACCTTTTCTGCTATCTCTTCGTCTATGCCGAGATCCCAAAGGAGTCTTTGAAGCACGTATTTATCTCTGATATCTCCGCTGAAGAGAAACGCCTTCTTAGTCGTCTCTTTATCAATTCCGAGATAAGAGTAGTCGTATTCAAGCGAAAGCTTTTTGAAAAGCTCTTCCATATCGGAAATTTCGGGAAGCTCCTCGTCTATGATCTTCATTATTCTATCATAGCAGCCGAGGATCACGTCAAGCCTTGCCCCGTGCTTTTCGCTATCGTATTTGCCTTCCTTGGCTTCAAGCGCTATCATGCTTTCCGCGCTCTTTCCGAGATAGCTTCTCAATTTCTCTTCGCGCGCCTTGTAATCAAAGGCTTTTGCGTGAGAAAGCGCCTTTTCCTTATCGGGCGTGATCTTCTTGAATTCACCGTAGAGCTTAAGGCAGATATAGGTTGCGATACCGCACTGTATACCGTGAAAATCGGTAGGCTCTCCGAATTCCTCGCCTCTCATATCGAGCATATGCGAAATGTAATGCTCGGAGCCCGATGCGGGGCGCGAGATGCCTGCGTAGTTCATAGCAACGCTGCTGACGATGAGCGCGTCAAAAACGCTTGCGATAGCTTCCTCGTCGCCATTCATTGCCGCCTCGGCTGAGTCAACGCACTTTTTAAGAGCGGCTCTTACAAGGCTCGCTATTTTCTCGCAGTAGTATTCGCCAGTTATAAGATTACTGATACGCCACTCGCAGATGCTCGTGTATTTCGCGATGATATCTCCGATACCCGAAGCGACCATTTTTGCGGGCGCGGTTTTAACTATATCGATATCGCCGACGATGACGTCTGCCGCCCTTGAGGGCAGAGATATCTTAAGTCCCTTCGCTGTGACGGACGAGGACATCGAGGCGTAACCGTCCATAGAAGGAGCGGTAGCTACTATAACGTAGGGAAGGGAAGAGCTTTTGGATACGAGCTTTCCGATATCGTTGATAACACCCGAGCCGACCGAAATGATGATATCGCATTCGGGCGGTAAGGACTCCGTTGCATCGTCAATGAACTTTTCATTGGGGTGAACGTTGCCAAGGAGCATCTTAAGGCGGCTATCTATACCTGCGCCCTTGAGTATTTCAATTACTCTTTCTCCCGCGGCGCGGAAGGTATTCTCATCGCAAAGCACGTACGCCGTGTGAGGATCGAATTTCTTTATGTATTCGGGCAGCTTCGATATAATGCCCTTACCGGAATAAACGTCGGACTCAAAGCTATGAGCTTTTCCGCACGCGCATTTACCCTCTACCGATTTCATAAGCTTTATCATAGTATTTTCTCTCCATTTGTTTTGTCCGTAATATTATAATTCTTTTTTTAATGTTTGTCAATGATATTTCTTGCAATTTTATGTAACGTGTGATAAAATATAATAAAAAAGAAAGCGAGCGGCGAAATGCATATTTTTTTGATAAGGCACGGAGAGTCTATCAGCAACGCGGGCGAGAACTTCGTCAAAAGAATTCCCGATCATCTTGTTGAATTGACAGATAATGGCAGAGAAGAGGCAAGACTTGCGGGAGAGTGGCTTCTCGGATATTGCAAGGAAAAGAATATAGATCTCTCTCGCGCAAGAATATGGCGCAGCCCCTTCAGAAGAACGAGGGAGACGGCAGACGAATTCAATAAGTCGCTCGGCATTAAGGATATAAGAGAGGATATCACTCTCACGGAGCAGCAGTACGGGCTCTTCGATTCCGTCCCCGAATCGAGGTGGGGCGAGCTTTATCCGAAGGAGTACGAGGAGTTTTGCCGCCAGTGCAGCAATAACGGAAAGTTTTATGCAAGACTTCCGCTCGGTGAGAGCCCATTTGACGTTGCTATAAGGATCCACCAGTTTATGGGTACTATACACAGAGACTTTGAAAAAAGCGGAATAGATACTCTTTTCGTCTTCACTCACGGCACCACGATGAGGACCTTCCTTATGCGCTGGTTTCACTATTCTCCCGAATGGTATCAGGCGGAGAGAAATCCCAAAAATTGCTATATCAGGGAAATTATAGACGACAAAGATCTCGGCTATATCAACGCGTAGCGGTGCGCGGTATTCCTTGCCGCCGAAATTATTAAAAATTATTAAAAAAATTTACAATTGTTTTCTGAATTTGATTGACAAGTGTTACTTTATTTGATAGAATATTGTTAGATTTTAAGTTAACTTGTAATATAGGCGGAAAAATGGAAAAGATCAAGGCGTTTTTACTCAAATACAAAAAAACTATTATCAACTTCTCGATAATGATAGGCGCGGTTATTCTTATATCGGTGATAACTCTTGCTATTCTTATGGCAACCGGCATTCTCTATACCAATGAAAACGGCGATCTTTCATTCCACGTTGAAATGTTTGATAACTTCAAAAGCTCGTGGTACGGCTGGATAGTGTTTATCCTGCTCCAGACGGTGCTCAGTGTTCTTCTTTGTGTCGTTCCCGGCGCTTCAATGGCGTTTATTATACTCAGCCAGTCGCTATACAATATTCCGTGGCAGGCGTTTTTGCTCTCCTTTACGAGCGTTATGATCTCGAGCTTCGGAATGTACCTTGTCGGCAGATTTGGCGGATATAAGATGTGCGTCAAGCTTCTCGGCGAGGAAGACTGCGAGAAGTCGCTCGGGCTTCTTCGTAATAAGGGAACCGTGTTTTTCCCTCTTATGATGATGTTCCCGGTATTTCCCGACGATGCTCTCGTTATGATCGCGGGCACTATCAAGATGTCTCCCGCGTGGTTCGTTCCCTCGATAGTCATCGGCAGAGGAATAGGAATTGCAACTATCATTTTTGGCCTTGCTATTATTCCCTTCGATACGTTCACTCTTATCCATTGGATAGTATTTGTGATCCTCGCTCTTGCCGCGGTGCTTGCAATATTCGCCGCCGCAAATAAGCTGAATAAGTATCTTGAGAGCAGAAATCACACCGAGGAAAAGGCAGAGAATGCTCCCGAGACCCCCGATGCCCCTCTGCTTGATACCGAATCTCCCGAGACTCCCGAAGCTCCAAAAGAGCCTTCGGCGGATACCGCAGAGCCTGAAAAGTCCGTGGCTGTCGCAGAGCCTGAAGCTCCCGAGACTCCCGAAAAGCCCGTTTCGGTCGCAGAGCCTGAAGCTGACGCGATACCTAATACTCCCGAGACTGAGGATAACTGAATAGTAAATCTTAAGGTGCTGCGAAAAGCGGCACCTTATACTGCTCTTATAGGAGAAGCTTATGCCATACGCCATAGAAAATAAGAAAGGGCTTTCAGCCTCAACGATGAAGATACTTGCGTGCATATTTATGCTGATAGATCACGCAGGTCTTTTGCTTTTTCCGAGACTTCTCGTGCTTCGCGCAATAGGAAGGCTCGCTTTTCCCATATTCGCATATTTTATTGCCGAGGGCTGCCACTATACGAGGCATAGGCTGAAGCATTTTCTGCTCGTTTTCGGTTCGGGCGTGCTTTGCTTCATATTTTATTATTTCTACGAGGGCGTGGCGTACGGCAATATTTTCCTTACATTCTCCGTCTCCATACTTATGATCTATCTTCTCGATTATTGCAAAAAATTAGCATTCGGGGATTTTAAGGCGTATAAGCTTATTCTTGCGGCTCTCATCTATATTGCCGCAATAGTTGCGGTCAGAATCGTGACTAAGGTATTCAAATTCGACTATGGCTTTGTCGGTATTATGATACCGCCCTTCGTGAGCCTCTTCGACTTTGGGGATCTTAAAGCTCCAAAGCTATTCCGCGAGCTTGACCGCCCGATAGTGCGCCTTATTATGCTCCTTATCGGTCTTTTGCCTCTCTGCATCGGCAACGTTCACGGCAAGCTCAATATTTTCGGTATGATGATACCCGTCCAATGGTTCTGCCTTTTTTCATTGCCAATAATAGCGTTTTATAGCGGAAAACCGGGTATAAGACAACTTAAGTATGCATTCTACGCCTTTTATCCATTGCACCTGCTGATACTTGTGCTGATTGGAATGCTTATTAAATAAAGGAAGGAGCAATGATCTTGAAATCAAATGATTGCGGCGCGTTTTTGGCGCTTTTATCATCGATGATCATATTCGGAACGGTTGGTATATTCTCGAAATACATACCCCTGCCAAGCTCTCTCATTGCGCTTGCAAGAGCGGTCGTCGGACTTGTTTTCCTTGCTATCGTTATGCTGATAAAAAGGCAGCCGCCAAACTTTTCCGCTATAAAGAATAACTTATTGAAGCTTACCGTATCAGGCGCGCTTCTCGGCATCAATTGGCTTCTTTTCTTCGAGGCGTGCAAGAGGACGAGCGTTGCGAGCGCGACCCTCAGCTACTACCTTGCCCCGATAATTCTTATCATTCTCGCTGCGGTCTTCTTCCGTGAGAGAATAGGAATAAAGAAGGGGATATGTATCGCCACAGCGCTTTTCGGTATGGTCCTCGTCTCGGGTGTTGTGACGAATTCCGAGGGAGTAAGGATAGACGGAATTGTCTTCGGCACCGTTGCTGCATTCCTTTACGCCGTCATCGTTCTTTTGAATAAATCGCTTGGCGATATAAGCCCCGTCGATAAGACTGCATTTCAGTTTGCGGTATCAGCCATAGTTCTCGCGCCGTATATTCTGATAGCCGAAAATCTTTCCGAGATATCCTTCGGCGGCTTATCTGTTCCTTTTCTTATTATAATCGGAGTCCTTCATACGGGTATAGCCTATGCGCTTTATTTCGGATCATGCCCGAAGCTTCCCGCATCCACTCTTGCCATAGTCAGCTACGCAGATCCTATCGTAGCTATAATCGTTTCATCCTTCCTCGGCGAAGGACTTGATACAGCGGGAATTATTGGAGCGGTGCTTATTATCGGAGCATCTGCCGTTAGCGAAATCAATTTTAAAGGAAAGGTAAAGGATAGTGAGAATAGATAAATTTATCTCCGAGCTTGGCGTAGCCTCGAGAAAGGAAGCCGCCTCTCTTGCGAAAAAAGGAGCTGTGACAGTCAATGGCGTTGCCGTCAAGGACCTCTCAAAGCATATCGACCCGAATAAGGATAAGGTAGTCTTTCTCGGCAGGGAGCTGACTTACGAAAGGTTCGTATGGATAATGCTTAATAAGCCCGAGGGCTACGTCAGCGCGACCGAGGATACAAAGCTTCCCCCGGTTACCGACCTTTTATCGGCAGAGCTCCGAGCGAGAGGACTTTTTCCCGTTGGCAGACTTGATAAGGACACGCTCGGACTTATGATCCTCACCAATGACGGTGAAAGAGCGCACAGACTTCTTTCGCCAAAACGCCACGTATCGAAAAAATACCGCTTTCTTGCGGCAGAGCCTATCCCAAGCGGAGCGGAGAAGCTCTTTTCCGAGGGCGTCACGTTGAAGGACGGCTACGAATGCAAGCCCGCTATCCTTGAGTGCGATGAGGATAGGCTCGGCGGAGTCATCACCCTGACGGAAGGAAAGTACCACCAGATAAAAAGAATGATCGCATCTCTCGGCAATAAGGTCGTCTATCTTGAAAGAATAGAATTTGCCGAAATTCCGCTTGATAAAAGCCTCGCGAGAGGAGAGTCAAGACCGCTTACTGAGGATGAGCTTGCAAAGCTCCTTTCCGCGGCTGACCTTTAAGCGGCTTTTGCGGCAAAGCAATAAGAGCTTTGACGGAATCATTAAGAATTTCAAATTTACATAATTACGCGCAGAAGGGCTGTCACAAATGCGAAAATGCTTTTGTGACAGCCCCTTGACTATATGCAGACCACTTAGTAAGAGAATGCTCCTTCTGCCATATCCTCGGCGACGAATGATGCGAAATAAAAGGGAAGAGTTAAGAGCTTTTTGCTTTCGTCATACCCATAATTTCCCGAAGAGATCTTGATTGCGCATTCGTACTTATTATGGTGTGAAAACTTTTCAAGTGAGTTAAGAACGCCGCGCCCTTTCTTGACGTCAATAGGAAAAAGCCTGTTGCCTGACTCAATAATAAACTCAAGCTCGCAGGATGATTTGCCTCTCCAATAGAAGAGCGGATTCCCCTTGGCGATCAATTCGGCAGCTACATAATTTTCAAAGAAGATTCCCGATAAAGTGTTCTCACGGTCGCTTGATACAAAGGATGAAGAGTTAATTCCGCTTTGATAGGAGAACATGCCTATATCGCCAAGAAACAAGCGGAAACAACCGTCCTCATCTTTCATAAGCGGCAGTGTGATATGCTCCTTCAGTTGGTAGGATCGATTGACGATGTGCGCCATTGTCAGCCATTCGATAGAGGTCGCAAAATCTCTTGTTTTGCTTTTTTCCTCGATCAGTCCGGGCGAAAAATTCTTGGACTCCTTGTTAAGCTCACGATAAATATTTGAGAAAAGAGCGCGAGATCGAAGAATTGCCTCGCGACTGGCTTGGTAAAGCTCCATATCGGAAAGATAGTTGTCATACAAGGATTTCAGAATCTCTCTCGCCTCAAACAAATCTCCGCCTTCGATGAAGGCATCTACCGCTTCGGGCATACCGCCGACGAGTAGATATTTGTATACTTGATCCATTGCCAATGCATGAATTCCTGCATCAAGCGGTATTCTTGACTTGTAAGCAGATCTGACCTTGTCGTATAACACACGGTTGCTGTTCATCAGAAATTCGTCAAAGGTCATAGGATATATTGTTATCTGATCGATCTTTCCGACAGGGAAAAGAAACTTTTCACCGCCGCCGCGCTTGTTAGTCTCTCTTTGTATTTTGATTCGGACCATTGAACCCGTGGCAATAACGGGTATATCCCGAAAATCCTGGCAAAAATATTTAAGAGCTGAAATGATATTCGGGCACTCTTGCACCTCATCAAATATAAGCAAGGTTTTTTCAGAAATTCTCTTACCCTTGAGTAAGGAAATATACTCGATTATCTTCTCGGCGTTTGCTGTGCCTTTGCAAAATTCATTTATTTCGTCTTCGATTTTGAAATCAATATAGATATAGTTATTTTTATAATAGGTTTCAGCAAAGATATCCTTAATAAGATATGTTTTGCCAACCTGCCGCGCGCCCCAAACAATTAGAGGCTTTCTGCGCTTGCTGCTATTCCATTTTACAAGTTTTTGGGTGGCTATACGTTCCATATTTATTTCTCCGATCTAACTGCGGTATATTTATTTTACCATAACTTACACCAATAGTCAAGAAAAAAGTTAATTACTTGCACCTTTTAGGTGGTTTTTCGAGAAGTAATTTGCACCTTTTAGGTAGTTTTTCAAGAGCTTCTTTGCACTTTTTAGCATTTTCATATATTTTTTATCACATGCTGTAAATGCCTTGACTTATTCCTTTATTTTAGTTATAATATTTTATGTTCAATAGGCAATGTACAAAGCGTAGCTATGAGGTAAAACAAAGGAGTAACAAATGATACTTGAACTAAAAAACATTGACAAGTCCTTTGGTGAGAAAGAAGTCCTTAAGGGCGTATCTTTTGTGGCAGAGGGCGGAAAGGCGTTCGGTCTGCTTGGCAGAAACGGCGCGGGTAAAACAACGTCTATACGTATATTGATGAACGTATTTTCGGCAAACAGCGGGGAAGTGCTGATCGACGGCGCGCCCATTGATTATGACAAGATCGGCATCGGATATCTCCCCGAAGAAAGAGGACTCTATCCCAAAAAGCCCATTATAGATCAGCTTGTGTATTTTGCGGAGCTGAAGGGAATGAGCGCAAAGGATGCCGTGAAAGCCGTTGACTATTGGCTCGGAAGACTCGGTATGACCGAATACCGAAATAAAAAGCTTGATACCTTATCAAAAGGAAATCAGCAGAAAATACAGCTTATAACAGCGCTTGCGCACGATCCCGATATCGTTATCCTTGACGAGCCGTTTTCGGGTCTCGATCCCGTGAACGCAATGCTTCTTAAGGACGTTGTAAAGGAGCAGATAGCCAAGGGAAAGATCGTTCTCTTTTCAAGCCATCAGATGAGCTACATAGAGGAATTCTGCGATAGTATCGCGATCATCAACGCGGGCAAGGTCGCCATAAGCGGAGATCTTCACGATATCAAGAGAAATTACGTGCGCGATAAGCTTGTTGTCAGCACCACGAAGCCCGAGCAGATAAAGGCGGATCTGGGCGGCGCCTGCTCCGAGCGCGAGGACGGCAGCTTGCTTATTCAGCTTGCAAGCCCCGATGAGAAGCAGGCAATGATGAAACGACTTGTAGAAAACTACGATATTGACGAGGTAAAGGTATTCGAGCCTTCTCTTAACGATATTTTCGTAGAGTACGCGGGCGCGCAGGTGTAAGGAGACGAAGAATGAATCAGTTTGGAAAAATACTTAAATTTGAGCTTAAAGGCTATCTTCGGAACAAGGTGTTTGTCGGAATTACGATATTTCTCGTTGTTTCGATCGCCATTGTAATGTTCATTCCCAATATTATTTCGGCATTCCAATCGGACGATGAGGGAGACGTGACTCCGTCAGACCTTCCAACGATGCTTATTTACGCCGAGGATGAAAGCCTCAGGGATATCGTAAAAGAATATTTTACCGCTGCTTTCGTCGATTATAACGTTACCGCTGCGGAAGGCAGCGTTGACGAGCTGAAAAATGATATTATAGCGGGTAATGCGGAGTGCGCCTTTGTTATGAACAGCGCATCATCGTATACCTATTACGTCAACAATCTTTCGATGTACGATATGAATACCGAGATCGCCAATACCGTTCTGCAAGAGGTATACCGTGTTGGCGCTATGATACAGAACGGACTGACACCCGAGCAAGCGGGAGAGATCATGTCTGTTCAGATCGAAAGCGGCACAGAAACGCTCGGCAAGGATCAGATGCAGAACTTCTTCTATACCTACATAATGATCTTTGCGCTCTATATGGTCATTCTCCTTTACGGGCAGATGGTAGCTACCAACGTTGCCACCGAAAAAAGCTCTCGCGCGATGGAAGTCCTCGTAACGAGCGCAAAGCCCACAAGCATGATGTTTGGCAAGGTGCTTGCTTCCTGTATCGCGGGCTTCTCTCAGCTCGTCCTCGTATTCGGTACGGCAATTCTGCTTTACAACGTGAATAAGGAAGCTCTTTCAAACCCCCTGATCGCTTCGATATTCGATATTCCTATCGAGTTATTTATCTATCTTATCATATTCTTCGTGCTTGGATTCCTTATTTATGCATTTATGTTTGGCGCGATAGGCTCAACTGCATCCAAGCTTGAGGATATCAATACCTCGGTCATGCCGATCACGTTCCTCTTTATTATCGCATTTATGGTAGTTATGTTCTCTATGACCTCGGGCTCTATTGATAACACCGCAATGCGCATATGCTCCTATATTCCGTTTACCTCGCCTATGGCTATGTTTACGAGAATTTGTATGAGTACGGTTGCTTGGTATGAGATCTTCATTTCGATCGCAATTCTCATCGGCTCAACCGTCGGCATCGGAGTTCTTTCCGCAAAGATATACCGCGTAGGCGTTCTTCTTTACGGTATGCCCCCGAAGTTCTCAACAATTATGAAAACGGTGTTTAAGAAGCAGTAATATGGGTAAGCTTTTGATCTTTAATTTTATTCTGATCGCCATGATCGCCTTAGGCTTATGGCTTATAAAGAAATACGTTAAAAAGCAAAAACGGCAGAACATCGCTTTTATAGCTGCCGCGATCTTTACTATCGCGCTTCATTACAGCTCGTTGATATTCAAGATCATTTCGGGCGGCAATGCTATGGAATATTTAGGTGAAACACCTAATCTGATCTTACCGATATATCCGTGCAACGTGGTTATGTGGTCGGCTCTGATCTTTTCGCTCTTGAAGGATAAGAAGTCGAAAATAGCGTCGTTCTTCGTTGATTATCTCTTTTGGTTCGGTGTGATCTCAACGCTTGTGGGAATGTTTGCCAACGTGGATTTTATAATGAACCCCACTCTTGCCGATTATGAGAATTTTAAGAGCATAACGGCGCACGCCACCCTTCTTTTTAACATTCTTTTGCTCCCTATATTCGGCTACGTAAAAATAGACGTGAAAAGAAACATTATAAACATTATCATTTCGATTTTCGTAATGGCGGCTATTGGGGGCTACTGCAACCTCGTTTTCCATGCTCTTGTTTCCGAGGCTGAGGCGTACGATGTAAATTCGATGTTCTTGATACACTCACCGTTTGAGGAGATCGGCTTCTTGACGTATCCCGTGATCGCCTTGATAGCGCTCCCGATCTATTTTCTGGTATTTGTCATCGCTGATCTTTGCGCGCGTAAAAAGGGCGGGCGCGAAAGCACCTAAAAGCAAAAAGCAACCGTCGGTTGACACATTGAAAGCCCTCGGTTGGTGGTATGCAACTGCACTTTTTGATACAATAAAGACAAGGTGAAGCACAGAGCTTTACGAAATTCCAAATGAGGTATCTTTATGATTTTAGCGGACAAAATTATCAAGCTTCGAAAAAAGAACGGTTGGTCTCAAGAAGAGCTTGCTGAAAAGATGAACGTCTCAAGGCAAGCGGTTTCAAAGTGGGAGAGCGCGCAAGCTATTCCCGATCTGGAAAAGATATTACAGCTTGGCGCATTATTCGGCGTTACAACGGATTATCTTCTGAAGGATAACATTGAGAACGAGGAATTTACAGATAATTCGTCTGACAGTACCATAAAAATATTTACCTTGGAAGAAGCCAACACGTATCTTGAGCAAAGAAAACGCGCGTCTTGGCATCTTGCCGTTGCTACATTTCTATGCATACTTGCGCCAATTACTCTGATTGTACTCAGTACTCTATCAGGGTTATCCGATCCGATCATCAATGAGCAAGCAGCGTTAACGTTTGGCTTGATTGCTCTGTTTGCGTTCCTTATTTGCGCCGTTCCTATCTATATTTACTGCGGATTTATGAATGAGCCTTATGCTTTTCTTGAGCAGAATACTCCCTTTGAACTTGAATACGGTGTTAAAGGTATTGTAACAGAAAGAAAAAAGAAGTTCAGGGATACTTATATCAGATTTAACATTATAGCGTCTTGCGTCTGCATTTTCTCTCCGATCCCGCTGATCGTATCAAGCTTTACGGAAAATGCGTTTCTCGTTGTAATGATGCTTACGTTATCGATGATCGTCGCGGGAATAGGCGTAGGTATTTTCATCGTTGTTGGCGTCCGGAATGCAAGTATGCAAAAGCTATTGCAAGAGGGCGATTTTTCCAAGAAGGAGAAAGGCAGAAGCGGTCTTAAGGAAACGGTCGGATTTGCCTACTGGGGTATCCTGACGGCGATATATCTTGCTTGGAGCTTCCTTGCAAATCATTGGCATATTTCTTGGCTGATCTATGCAATAGGCGGAGTTCTGTTTCCTATCGTTATGATGCTGTGCAACTTAATAGCCGATAAAAATAAAAAGGACTAAAATATGCCCTCGTTCCGAAACCGAGCGAGGGCTAAGTATTTTATATTTATTTTATTTTTATTTAAAGAAAAATACTTTACAAAACGAGAAAAATATGATAAAATATTCTTTGGTTTAAAATTATACTCCAAGGAGAAGCAAATGGAAATCAATAAAATACTTGCCAAGGAATTCAATATTACAGAGGAGCAGGTTGAAAAGACGGTAGCCCTTATCGACGAGGGCAATACCATACCCTTTATTTCACGTTACCGTAAGGAAGTCACGGGAAGTCTTGACGACTCCGTTCTCCGTGAACTTTTCGATAGACTTACCTATCTCCGTAAGCTTGACGAGCGCCGTACCGAGATCAAGGATCTTATCAATGCGCAGGAGAAGCTTACTCCCGAAATCGAATTCGCGCTTGCTCAGTCAAGCTCTCTCGTTGAGCTTGAGGACATTTACCGTCCCTTCAAGCCGAAGCGTACCACAAGAGCATCCATAGCAAGAGGAAAGGGTCTCGAGCCTCTTGCCAACTATATAATGGAGCAAAGAGACTCCTATGACGTTCCGATCATCGTATATGCGGAGCAGTTCATATCGGACGAAGAGGGCAAGGAAGTGCCCGACGTTGAGGCGGCTTTGCAGGGCGCATCGGATATCACCGCCGAGGACGTTTCCAATAACGCCGAGATCAGAAAGCTTATCCGTGAGTTCACTATGAATAACGGTGAGCTTACCACTAAGGGGCTTAAGGACGAGACCTCGGTCTATGAAAATTATTATGAATTCTCCGAGCCGATCAAGAAGCTTAAGGGTCATAGAGTCCTCGCGATCAACAGAGGCGAGAACGAAGAGTTCCTTAAGGTCAGCGTTACTCTTCCTAAGGAAGACGGTATCGCTCAGCTCGTCTCCAAGGTGATCACCAATCCCAAGTCTCCCGCAGTACCCTTTATTATGAAGACTCTTGAGGATGCATATGACCGCCTCCTTTTCCCCGCTATCGAAAGAGAAGTCAGAACCCTTCTTTTTGACGATGCGTGCGAGGGTGCGCTTAAGGTATTCTCCGAGAACCTGCGTAACCTTCTTCTCGTCTCCCCCATTAAGGGCAAGACCGTCCTTGGCTACGACCCCGGTTATGCTCACGGATGTAAGCTCGCGGTAGTTGATAAGACGGGTAAGGTGCTTGATACCGCGGTTATCTATCCCGTAAAGCCCCGTGAGGATATAGAGCGCTCGAGAGCGACCGTGCTTCGCCTTGTTTCGAGGCACAACGTTGACGTTATCGCTATCGGTAACGGAACAGCCTCTCGCGAGAGCGAAAAATTCATTGCAGATACTCTGCACGATCCCGCTTGCCCCAAGGGAGTTAAGTACACTATCGTTTCCGAGGCGGGCGCCAGCGTTTATTCCGCATCCAAGGTTGCAACCGAGGAGTTCCCGGATTATGACGTTATGCAGAGAAGCGCGATCTCTATCGCAAGAAGACTCCAGGATCCCCTGGCAGAGCTTGTTAAGATCGAGCCTAAGGCTATCGGCGTTGGTCAGTATCAGCACGATATGAAGCAGGCAAGACTTACCGAGGCTCTCGGCGGTGTCGTTGAGGACTGTGTTAACGCAGTCGGCGTTGACCTCAATACCGCTTCTTATTCGCTTCTTTCTTACGTTTCGGGTATCAATATGACAGCCGCTAAAAATATCGTTGCTTACCGTGAGGCAAACGGCGAGTTCAAGCGCCGCTCTCAGCTTCTCAAGGTTCCCAAGATCGGTGAGAAGGCGTATACTCAGTGCGCAGGCTTCTTAAGAATTCCCGGCGCAGAGGACGTTCTTGACTCAACGGGAGTTCACCCCGAGTCCTACGCTATCGCCGAGGATCTTCTTCGCCGCTTCGGCTTCACGACAGACGATATACGCGCATCCAATCTTGCGCTTCTTCGCTTCAAGGCAACTCAGTACGGCACCGCAAAGCTCGCGCGTGAGCTTGGCTGCGGCGAGCCGACTCTTCTTGATATTATATCCGAGCTTGAAAAGCCGGGACGTGACATTCGTGACGATGCTCCCGCTCCCGTTCTTTCAAGCGACGTTCTTGATATCACCGACCTTACCCAGGGCATGCAGCTTAAGGGTACTGTCAGAAACGTTGTTGACTTCGGCTGCTTCGTAGATATCGGAGTTCATCATGACGGACTTCTTCATATCTCCGAGATGTCTGATAGATATATCAAGCATCCTTCCGAGCTTTTCAAGACGGGTGACGTTATAGAGGTCAGAATAAAGGATGTCAACGTTGAGAAGCATAGAATATCTTTAACCCGCAAGGGCATGAACTAAATCTGTCGGCATATTTTGGTTAAAACCGTCGTTTTTTCACAAGCTCGACGTACGCTCGTACGCCTTCGGTGAAAAGAACGGCGGTTTTTCCTCAAAATCTGCTCGACATCTTTAAAGCAAAATCTGCTCGACATCTTTAAAGCAGATTGATGCTTTGGTAAAATCTTCGTTTTTTCACAAGCTCGACGTACGCTCGTACGCCTTCGGTGAAAAGAACGGCGAAATTTCCTCAAAATCTGCTCGACATCTTTAAAGCAGATTGATGCTTTGGCAAAATCTTCGTTTTTCACAAGCTCAATATACGCTCGTACGCCTTCGGTGAAAATAACGGCGAAATTTCCTCAAAATCTGCTCGACATCTTTAAAGCAAAATCTGCTCGACATCTTTAAAGCAGATTGATGCTTTGGCAAGATCTTCGTTTTTCACAAGCTCAATATACGCTCGTACGCCTTCGGTGAAAAGAACGGCGAAATTTCCTCAAAATCTGCTCGACATCTCGTCAATTTAAAATAATATTTATAAAAATTTTATAAAAGTTAACACAAACAGAGAAAAGTGTGGTATAATAGATATGTATATGCTAAAATACCTGTTCTTTGGAGGTTTTCTGTGTTCGGATACGTAAAGCCGGTCAATTCCGAGCTGCTTGTTAAGGAATATGAATTTTATAAAGCAACGTACTGCGGAGTATGCCGCTCTATGAAAGCGCTGACAGGCGGACTTTCCAACGTTCTTCATAGCTACGACAGTGTGTTTTTAGCGCTTGTCCGTATGCTTTTTGTTAAGGATGAGGACATAAGAGCCACGAAGGCGAGGTGCATAGCTCATCCCGTGAAGAAGAGAGGGATGCTCGTGCGCAACGAGGCTACCGACTACACGGCGAGAGCCTTCGGTATTCTTACCTATTATAAGCTTCGTGACGATCTTAGCGATGAGAAGATAGGCAAGAGAATAATAACTAATCTTTTATGCCCGATCTTTTCGAATGCGAAGAATAAGGCTCAGCTTTCAAATATAGCTAAGCTTTCCGAGGAAAAGCTCGGAGAGATAACAAAGCTTGAAAAAGCGAAGTGCGAAAGTGTTGACGAGCCTGCAAAGCTCTTCGGAGAGCTTCTCGGAGCTATCTTTGCCGAGGGGATAGAGGGAGATAGCGGAAGGGTACTATACTCAATAGGCTTTCACTTAGGCAAATTCATTTACGCGGCGGATGCTGCCGAGGATTACGAAAAGGATAGAAAGAGCGGCAGCTATAATCCATACGTTATTGCGTACGGCGGCGAGGCTCTTACCGATGAGAATAAGCAAACTATAAAATGCGCGCTTCTTTTAGAATGCCGCGGCATTGAGCTTGCGGTCAATCTTCTTCCCTTTGGCAGAAGAGCGGTCATCGAAAACATAATTAAAAATATTATATATCTCGGGCTCCCGAAGAGAATAGAGTTTCTTGATTCGGAGAAAAGAAGACCCGATGAAGAAGGGATAGATAATAATGAAGCAAGTTAATAACAAGGATCCTTATGAGGTGCTTGGCGTCAGCCGTACGGCTTCCGATGCCGAGATAAAGAGCGCTTACCGCGCCCTCGTCAAGCAATATCATCCCGATAGCTATGACGATAGCCCCTTGAAGGACGTTGCAAACGAGAAAATGCAAGAGATCAACTGGGCTTATGATGAGATCCAGCGCGAGAGAGCGGATGCTAAGACCTATACGGGCAGCAATACTTATTATCAGAGCTACTCGGGTCAGTCGCAGGGTACGCTCGACCCAATTTATAAGGAGATAAGAGCGGATATCAATTCAAGAAAATTCCTTGATGCCGAAAGAAAGCTCTTCTCGGTAGACCCCTCGATGAGAGTTGCCGAGTGGCACTATCTTATAAGCCTTATCCTTATGTCGAGAAGCAATACTCAGGACGCAATGCGCGAGCTTGAGATCGCAACCACCCTCGAGCCCGGAAATGAGGAGTATCAGAAGGCTAAGCAGATGTTCAACGGTCAGGCAAATGCATACGGCAATACCTACTACGGATCTGCAAATTCTCAAAGCTCGAGAAATTACCGCCGCAAATCGCAGACGGACGAGGCTTGCGACTGCTGCGCAAACCTTATCTGCCTTGACTGCCTTTGCGAGTGCATGGGCGGAGACCTTATCTCCTGCTGCTGACGATGAAAGAGACGAAAAAATTGACCATGAGCGCAATATCGGTTGCGCTTTCGGTCGTCTTTATGGCGCTCGGAGCATTTATCGAGGTGCTTGACCTCACCTCGGCGGCGCTTTCGAGCATAGTAATGCTTTTCGTATTTATAGAAATAAGGAAGCCTTATACTTATCTTGTATGGCTTGCATCGTCGCTACTCGGATTTGTCTTTTTTCCGCAGAGCTTCGTTTGGGTGACGTATTTTTTGGTATTCGGAATATATCCGATACTTAAGGCTTATATAGAGAAGCTTAAGCGCCCCTTCTGGCTTCCCGTCAAGCTTTTATATTTCAACGTCGCCTCGCCTCTTATGATACTCGCCTCGGAGTATCTTCTCGGTATTCCTTTCTTTTCGGACGATCTTTCGATCCCATTCCTTGAAGAGAATACCTTTATACTTAAGATAGTAATATACGTTCTTCTGAACGTTGCCCTTATCGTCTACGACTATTTCCTCACGGTTATGGTAAGATTTTATTTTTCGACGTTCAGAAAGAGAATAGAAAAAATATTAAAGTAACAATAAAGCAAAGGACATAGGATATGACCAAAATAGGCTTCGTATCGCTCGGCTGCTCGAAGAACCTCGTTGATACCGAGGTCATGCTGAGAAAGCTGTACGACCGCGGCTTTGAGCTGACCCCCGATGAAGCTGAGGCAGAGATACTCGTTGTCAATACCTGCGGATTTATCGAGAGCGCAAAAAGAGAATCGATCGAAACGATACTTGATCTCGCAAGGCTCAAAAGTGACGGAAAATGTAAATATATAATAGCAACAGGCTGTCTTGTCGAGCGTTATCGCGAGGAAGTAATGAATGAATTGCCTGAGGTGGACGCGCTTGTCGGCGTTGGAAGTATTGCAAAGATCGCGGACGCGGCAGAAGCGGTTATGAGAGGAGAGAAGTACCTTTCATTTGACGATAAGGAGAAGAGCGAGCTTGGCGGCGAGCGTATCCTTACCACCGAAGAGCATACCGCATATCTTAAGGTTGCCGAGGGGTGCGACAATAAATGCACCTACTGCGCGATACCGCTTATAAGAGGAAGGCTGAGAAGCCGCCCGATCGAGGACATCGTCAAGGAAGCTTGCGACCTGGAGGCGCTCGGTGTCAAGGAGCTTAACCTTATAGCGCAGGACACAACAAGGTATGGACTTGATCTATACGGCGAGCTTAGCCTTGCAAAGCTCGTCCGAGCTATAACGGAAGCAACGAATATTCCCTGGATACGCCTTCTTTACTGTTATCCCGATAAAATAACAGATGAGCTTATCGAGGAATTCAAGACAAATCCGAGACTTGTCAAGTATATGGATATTCCAATTCAGCACATATCCGATTCAGTGCTTAAGAGAATGAACCGCCACGGCACGAGCGATGACATCAGAGGAGCGATTGAGAAGCTTCGCCGCGAGGTGCCGGGTATCGTCTTAAGGACGACCGCTATGGTCGGCTTCCCCGGTGAGACCGATCGGGATTTTGAGGAGCTTTGCGAATTTGTCAAGGAGATCCGCTTTGAGCATTTCGGCGCGTTTACATATTCTCCCGAGGAAGGAACGGCGGCAGCTGAGTTTGGCGATACCGTTGATGAGCAGATCAAGCAGGATAGATACGATATCCTTATGCAGACTGCCCTCACGGTAAACGAGGAGATCATAGATGACCTCGTCGGTAAGACCTTCACGGTAATTTGCGAAGGCTTTGACACGATAGCTGAGGTCTACCACGGCAGGACCTACCGTGATGCGCCCGACGTTGACGGAAGGGTATACTTCAAATCCTCGTTCCCTGTGGGCGTTGGCGACTTTGTTGACGTCGAAATACATGAAGCTCTTGATTATGACCTCGTAGGTCAGACAGTAAAAAAGTAAGGAGAAAATAAAAATGGCAAGATCACCTATTCTTAACGTACCTAATATACTCTCTTTCGTGAGAGTGCTTCTCGTTCCCGCGTTCGTTGCCGCTCTCATATTTATGAGAGATATTGAAATATGGGGAATCGTTGTCCCTGCGATCCTTTACGGACTTACCGCTCTTACCGATATGCTTGACGGTAAGATCGCAAGAAAGTACGGACTCGTCACCGACTTCGGTAAGTTTATCGATCCCCTTGCTGATAAATTTATGGTTCTCGGCTCTATGCTTGCGATCCTCGTCTGGGTATTCTTAAGAGGCGAGACCCTCTTTGGAATGATCCTCGTCTGGCTCGTGCTTATCATTCTTTTCAGAGAGCTTGGAGTGACAAGCCTTAGACTCGTAGTTGCGGGCAAGAAGAAAAAGGTTGACCTCGCGGCAAATATGATGGGCAAGCTTAAGACGGTATCTCAGATGGTAGGAACGGTCGTTATCATTGCCGAGCCTCTTATCACTCCCTATTTTGATACGCACCGCATTGCATCTTACGTATGCATGGCTATCATGGCATTCACAACGATCGTCTCCGGCTGGAACTATTTCGTTGGCTACCTTCCTCACATTGTAGCTACCGATGAGCCTGAGAAGCCTGTAAGCACCGAGCCTGCAACAGAGCCGACAAATACAGAGGCTTAAATAAAATAGGATATATCTTTTAGATATAAACGAACGGGCAGGGGCTGCTTCATTTAGGCATAACCCAAAAAGAGCGAAGATTCCGTCTAAAAAATACGGTTTCTTCGCTCTGTTTTTATAGCACAACTTCTATTCGCCTTTGGGGTACGGGGGATTTGGGCTCCAAATCTCCCGAAAAAAACGTTTATGCCGTTATAAAGAGCTGAAGCGAGGCAGAAGGCTAAGGGGATTTAGAGCGAGCAGAAATTCGGGTTTTCGACCCGAAGGCGTACAAGGGTACGGCGAGAACTCAGCATGCAGCGGAAAAATGAAAAACTTAAGCAAACAAAGAAAAAGGCATATTTTAAACATTAAATAATATCAAAATATAAAAACAGCAGATACGTATAATTACAATGATATCTGCTGTTTTATAAGATTGAGTGTAAATGGCACAGCCATCTTTGAGTTAGTATTATTTGCTTATATTTAATCTTGCAGGATAACCTTTACCATCGATCCATCTCGAGTCAGTTAACTTTAAATAAGATTTTAGCGTATTAAAATCAATAAATGATTCTTTTGAAATAGTTTGACAACCGGAATCTATATATTTAGAAGAATCACAGTAAGACTGATATATAAGATTATTATTGAATCCGGATATAAAATTATCCTTTGTTGAAGTGGATGAAATTGTATTACCAAGAGAAGCGCAATAATAAATGTCAGTATCCTTAGCTGCCCCAAGTAATCCGCCTAAGAGCCTTTCTTCTTTTTTTATTGAAGTATTTGGAGAATGATCATCAATTATATTGTTATAAGAATAGCAGGATCTAACTTCGGAATTATTAGCATATCCTATGAATCCTCCTGATACACGGTATGCTTCTTGCGGATCTGTTGTTTGGCGCGAGTCTCCGTTGATAACATTATTAATTGCATAAGAATTTGAAAAAAGACCTTTTCCGTTGCCGCCAAATCCGCCAATATAGTATTCACCGGAGCAATGCATGTTCAAGGTATTGGATTCTGCATAGCAATATTCAAAAGTGGGGTAGTATTCAGAGCATCCGAAAAAACCGCCGGCCTTTGCGTTTTGCGTTTCAAAATAGCCAAGAAAATTTTTCGAGTGCCATGTGGCATTAATATTTAGCTCATTGTTATAAGTATATGAATTTGCGAAGTGGCAACCTAAAGAGACTTTTCCCACCAAACCACCTACATAAGGCTGGTTATATATTCCGCCGGTTGTAACGGTCATCTTAGAATTATTGACAGCTGAGTTGTAAACGTTCAGAACTTCTGAAAAGCCAACAAGACCTCCACAGTATATATTTTCCATCTTGCTGCAGCCTTCTATAACGTATTCCACATTGTCAACAATACAGTTTTTTATTGAATATTTGTTTTCTTCTTCAAATGAATACAGGAGTTTTGTTTCTATAAATCCAAAAAATGCGCCAACGTAAAGATCGTCATCAGAGCGTTGATTAACTATTATTTTAGAATTTTTAATTATTATGTCTTCAACGTGTACACCGTCCATGTCGTAGGTATTTGACGTTGACCACATACGGCTGCCAATCTCTATTGCTTCAGGCCTGGAGCTTATTATTGCGGCATTGGAAACAGTTCCAGCTTTTACTGTAACATTATCGAAATTGACGTTTGAAACTTTTCTTACTGAACTAAACAATGAGTTTGAATTAACAATTACATTAGAGATAGTGTATCCGTTTCCTCGTAGTTCGTAGCAAGATATTTCTTCACAGGCGGAATAATTAAAATCAATATCACTATCAAGAACGATGATATCATCAGAACTGCGCGCATGCATGACCAGCTGCTCAGCGCTGGTTATATGGATCTCGTCGCGAGTTTCTTCGCAACTGCATAAAAGACAGAGCATAAGAATAATAAAAATAACCAAAAATGATTTTTTAAAAAACGTCTTATTCATTTTAATTAACCTCATATGTTTTTTGCCGTATTAATTAATTTGAGATCTGAATCGAAGGTCCAATATTGCAAACTTAAACGAAGCTTAGATTTCAAAATATCAAATGAAGTCCAATCCTCATCGTTAAGAATTGGAAGAGAATTGCGATTATTTAATGTATCGTTACTTACGTAGCAATTCTCAATTATTGCCGTGGAAAAGGCGAAATGATCAATCTCTCCTCCCGAAATATTTGATTCTCGAACGGCGGAATTTACAATGGCACCGTTAGATTTACCGGCAAATCCTGCGGTAAAGGCTTTTTCGGTATCTATGTTGAATACCTTGTTGAACATTGACATGCTGCTTACAACCGAGCCGTCCTCATTAATCGAACCAATAAAGCCACCTAAATAAATATTACCATTGCCATTGGTCGAATCATTGAATTTAACGCAGTTATTGGAGCTAATGCAGTTTGAAATCGCCGAATGTGCTTTTCCGGCAAAGCAACCTGCCATAATAGTAGGATCGTTTTTTTCTGTGCTTAGTAGGATGGTATTATTCTTACTTTCACACGATATTACTTCGCAGAAATCCGAATCAACAGTACCGACAAGCCCGCCTATGAATGAATTCGAATGGCACAAAGCGTTGATGGAGCAATTTCTAACTAAAGAATTCTTTAACTTTCCGGAGTTTATTCCAGCAATTCCACCGCACGAAAGAATTGTAACATTTCCGGATGTATTTATGTTAACGGCATCAGATAAGCAGTTAGTAACAATACCTTCTATAGATCCAAATGCACCACCAACCATAACGTTGCTCAAGCCGCTTTTTGTAATAGAAATAGAAGAGTTTTCAATTTTGCAATTCTTCGCATTTGATACCCAGGAACATATACCTGAAACAATTGGTTTGGAAGTCTCGTCTGATGTAGAATAAATAATGCTAATTGAAGAGTTTTTTACGCATATATTTACGAGATTACCTGAGTAACCGGCAGCAATTGCGGCACAACTCACAGGAACATTTCTTGAAAAACAAGTAACATCGATGTTTTCTAATGTAAGATTTTCGAGAGTGTCAACTCTTTGAAAGAAACCAACATATGTGTAGTCGTGGGGCTCGTTTCTGTAATAGTTGATCATTTTAGGGGTGTCGATAATCGAGCAGTTTCTTATCGTATATCCGTTTCCGTTAAAGCTTTTAATTGATATCGGCGTCCATATATTTGATTCAAGATCAATGTCATTCATTAAAATATATTCGCCGTCAGATTTCATTTTGTACAGCTCGTCGGCTGACCATATTTCTATTATTTCAGATGCCCCACCATTTTCATTAAAATTATCTTTTATTGCCTTTGCTATTATTGCAACTGTTATGACGGATAAGAACGCAATTAATAAAAGAATAATTATTTTTTTTATGCCTTTAAAAATTCCCATAGTAACCTCTAAAGTTAAAATTAAATTATAAATAAAAGTAAAAATCGAGGGATAGCTACATTAAGCTATCCCATTTTTTTGCTTTGCAAAGTATGCATATTATTTTAAGAATTGACTTTAGTGAGATAGTATAATAGCAGAGTATGTTGCGCAAATTAGCCCATGAGCTGCTTTGCACATGTTACTATCAACTCCGCTGTGCCCTCAATACCAAGCGTCGAAGAATTTATAGCCATATCGTAATTATCGTACTTACCCCAAGTATTTCCCGTATAGAAATTATAATAAGAAGCGCGCCTGCGGTCTGTCTTATTGATAATATCGATTATCTGAGCGCTCTTGATCTCGGGGTGGCGCTCTGCAACTCTCGCCTTTCTATGCTCAAGATCGCCGTAGATGAAGAGCCTGAAAACGTTTTCCTCATCGCGGAGAACGTAGTCTGAGCAACGTCCTATAATAACGCAGCTGCCCTCTTTTGCATACTCCTTGATAACCTCGGACTGAAGAATGAAAAGCTTATCGTTGATAGGCATTTTATATCCGAAGTGCATAGTGGCGCCTGCAACGTTTGAGCCCATAGCGAGGGTATAGAGCAAACTGTTTGCCGCGGATTCATCTGTCTTCTTAAGCACTTCCTCATTGAGATTTCCCTTAGAGGCCGCATCCGTGATAAGCTGCTTATCAAATAGCGGAATACCAAGCTTTTTTGCAACTGCCTCGCCGATCTCTCGGCCGCCGCTTCCGTATTGACGAGCTATTGTAATGATAATCTTTTTAGCCATTATGAAATCTCCTTTGGTTGATAATATCTTTATATTAGTTTAGCATAAAAATTTATTTTTGTAAATAGGCGATAAATAAAAAAATGAAAAAGTTTGAAAAACGTTGATTTTAATGCTTGCCTGTGCTAAAATAAAGAAAAAAAGGAGGGGCTTTATGAAAAATACAAGCTTCGAGTGGGCGAGCGAGTTACTCCCGAAAAGAGAAGAGAATTCAAATAAAAGCACCTTCGGTAAGCTGACCGTAATATCGGGCAGCAAAAAGTACCGCGGCGCGGCGCACCTGTGTGTAGAGAGCGCTCTGCGCGGAGGCATAGGATACCTCTATTATCTCGGAGAAGAGGAGCTTTGCCAAGAGCTTCGTATGAAATTCCCCGAGGTGATCTATAATTCTTTTGCACCACTTGAAGGTACCGAAAAAGAAGAGGCTTCCGTGATAGCGAATGATCCGGCTTGCCGTGGCTCAGTGCTGATCGGCCCCGGGTCAGGGCTTTCCAAAGGGCTCTATAATCTGACGGAAGCTTTTATATTAAGCGAGGGCGGAGCGCTCACGCTCGATGCGGATGCAATAAATTCATTGGCGAAATTCTGCCCCGATCCGATAGAGCTTTTCAGGCGCGCAAAAAGAGAAATAATTATAACTCCTCACCCATTGGAATTCTCAAGGCTCTCGGGTATGCCTCTCGAATTGATATGCAGCAAAAGAGTCGAAGTCGCAAAGGAGTATGCAGAAAAAGCAGGGGTCACGCTCCTTCTCAAAGGCAATGGAACGGTAGTGACGGACGGAGAAGCTACCTATATAAACACAAGCGGCTCATCCGCGATAGCCAAGGCGGGAAGCGGAGATGCGCTTTCGGGACTCCTTGCGGCTATGACTGCATCCTGCCGCATTAAAAGTCTTGACGCAGCCGCTCTTGCGGCATATATTCACGGCAAAGCAGGAGATAGCCTTGCTGAGGAATTATCCGAATATGGAGTGCTTATTTCAGAGCTTCCGCGCGAAATGGCAAGAGTTATAAATCAGCTTCAAAAGGCTAAAAATGCAAATAATTAATAGCAAAAACGAGGATAACGGAATGTTTCGCGCTATCCTCGTTTTTAATTATTTCATTAATCTGTAAAGATATTCGGAAACGGCTTCACGGCTAAGAGGATCGTTAAGAGAGGAGTCCTCGTCATCGGTGAAGATGCCTGCCTCATACATCGCGCCGACCTTTGAGCGCGCCCATACGGGAACCTCGGTGATGCCTCTTATCTCGTTGAATACCGCGCTATCCGACTTAAGCTCGGTAAGGTTGGACATAATGATAGCCGCCTCGCATTTCGTTATCGGATCGTTGGGTCTGAAAAGAAGCTCGCCGTCCTCAAAGGAGCCGTTTACTATGCCTCTCTTCGCCGCCGTTGCAACGTAGGAAACGAGAGAAAGGGGGATCTCGGAGTTATCGTCAAAGAAGGTTTTTGTAAGTGAGGAATCTGCTCTCATCGAAAGCGCCTTCATAGCCATCGCTACGAATTCCGCTCGACTGACCGTGCCGTTCGGATCGAAATACATATCGTCGCCGAGCCTTGAGCCGGACATAATACCGAGGGCGTTCATCGCCACCGCCGCGTTATAGGACTTTGAATCAAGCATATCAACGAAAACGACCTCACTCATTCTCGCAACCGTATTGACCGTCACGGTCGCGGGCGAGGAATAGTTGCCCCACTCGTCTCTCACAACGTAGACGAAGCTATCCTTGCCCGTGAAGCCATTGGTGGGAGTATAGCGGAACTCACCGTCATCAGAAAGAGAGATCTCGCCCTTAGGGTAGCTGACTATGATATAGTCGATATCGTCATCCTCGGGATCCTCGCCTTCAAGCAAGCCCCATACGGAAATGCCGCTTTGAGTCACAAGATTCATTCCCGAAGAGGTATCAACAGCTATCTTAGGCGCATAATTGACTCTTTCTATAAACTTAAGTCTTGCGGCGAAGGTCTCGCCCGAGCCGCCGTCAATAGAAAAGGTGAAGGTGCTTTCGGAGACTTCCTTCGATTGAGGAGTAAAAACGAGAGCGGCAATATTGCGCCTTGATATCGTCTGCCCCTCGGCGACTCTTCTTTCACCGAGCATAAGAGTTCCCTCTGTGGATGCCGGAAGAGTGACCACCGTCAGAGATTTGAAATCTGTAATGCCGAGAGCCTTTTTGAAGTCGGTATCGGTAAACCTTATGGATTGACCGCTAAGTCCTGTCTTGATAAGGTCAACGTCGACCGAGAGAACCTTTCCCGCGGGTAAGACGCTCGCTTGGGAGACGATCGCAAAGCACGAGCATATGCATATTGCGATAAGAAGCAACGAAATAATTTTCTTCATACATAACCTCACTTTATTTTCATTGTGATTAGTTTTGGCATTTCTTCAAAATTTATACAACGTAAGAAAAGATTTTATATTATTAAAATATTTCGATAAAGATTGACAAAGCAAGCCGAAATGTTGTATAATAATTTGATAAGAAATATTTTTATAAATCTTTAGCACCGCGAGTGTGTAGTACGGAGATATATGAAGAAGAAAATATCGGCTAAGGCAGTCATAATAATATGCGCCGCCGTGGCGGCGACAGTCGGTATCGCGCTCCTTCTCATCTTTCTTTTAGGGGGAGGGGAGAAGCCCGAGCCCAGAGTTTATTATATAAGCGGTAATTTTGAATATACGGTAAGCGGCGGTGAGATTGAGATCACCGATTATTACGGAGATGCGTCTGATATATCCGTACCTATGGTGATAGACGGAATGCCCGTCACCTCAATTGGCGAGGGCGCATTTGAAAAAAGCCGCGCGAAAACCGTTTTTGTCGGCGCGCTGACGGAGAGGATAGGCAGCTATGCCTTCTCGGGCTCATCTATGCTCTCGGAGATCATATTCCCCGATACGCTTGAATATATCGGAGAGGCTGCTTTTTCGGACTGCACGTCTCTGACTGCATTCACCCTGCCCGACTCTCTTCTTGAGATCGGTGATTATGCGTTTTACGGCTGCAACCGTATCACGTCCGTTACCCTTCCGAAGCAGCTTTCAAAAATAGGAAATTCCGCGTTTTCTCAGTGCTTTTTGCTTGAAAGCGTCACTCTTGCTTGCTCGTCACTCGGGATAGGAGACGCCGTGTTTTCCTATTGCGAGGCGCTGACATCTTTTTCTGATAATTCCTCTCTCGTATCGGTGGGAAGCTTCGCCTTTTCGGGATGTAAGGCTCTTTCCGAGGTCTCCTTCGGATCAAGGCTCTCTGAGCTTGGAAGCTTCGCCTTCAAGGATTGCGATGCGCTTAAGTCGATAACCGTTTCGGCGGAAAATAAAAAATTCAAGTCGCAAGGCGGCGTGCTTTACGATACTTCGGCAGGTAAAGCGATCATATGCCCGAAGGCATCGGGTGTCACCGAGGTCAGCTTCCCCGAGGGGATAAAGGAGATCGCTCCCGAGGCGTTTATGGGCTGCAAGGAGTTGAAAAAAGTCGCTCTTTCCGAGAATATAGAGATCATAGGAGAGAGGGCGTTCCATTATTGCGAGTCGCTTTCCGAGATCAACGTTCCCCCAAAATGCGAGAAGATCGGCGCCTTCGCGTTTCATAAAACCCCATTTCTCAGCTCCCAAAAGGATGAATTTGTCATACTTGGCAATGGAATACTCGTTGAGTTCAATCTGAAAAGAAAGCAAACGGGAGATATCGCCGAAAGCGAGTATATTAAAATTATAACGAAGGAAAGCGTCATAGGCGGCGCCAGCGTGACAGAGATAGTCGGCGCTGAGGTCACCCTGCCTTCATCGGTCAGGAAGATAAGCTCGGCTTTTTATCTTGATTACGACGTAGCCCGAGTCATTATCCCCGAAGGGGTAACCGAAATTTCCGATTACGCCTTCTACCACGTCGGCGATCTTACCGAGGTATCTATACCGAATACGGTCACCAAAATAGGCAGCTACGCCTTTGCATCAAGCGCGCGCCTTTCGGGGGTCTCTATCCCCGAGTCGGTCGAATCCTTTGGCGAATACGCCTTTGCCAACTGCGCGTCACTTAAGTCTATTTCAATCCCCGGCTCTGTGAAGGAGATATCCGCATCGGCTTTCCTTGAATGCAGAAATCTTTCCTCTGTCGAGGTGGGAGCGGGCGTTGAGATCATTGGCGACGAAGCATTTTCTTTAAATACATCACTTAAAAATATATCCCTTCCGAGAAGCATCACTAAGATCGGCAGAGCGGCATTCAACCGCTCGGGTCTCACCGAATTCACCTTCCCCGATACTGTTACCGAGGTCGGTCAGTATGCGCTTGCAGAGTGCGAGTCACTAATCAAGGTCGCGCTTGGAAGAGGGCTTACGTCAGTACCCGAAGGGCTTTGCCCGGGAGCGATCTTGCTTAAAGAGGTCGTGATCCCCTCGGGATATACCGAGATCGGCAGAGAAGCCTTCTCAAACTGCACGTCTCTTACGGAAATAAGCATACCGAAAACGGTTGATAAAATAGGCGGCGCCGCGTTTTACGGCTGCTCCGAGCTTAAAGCTATCGGCGGAAATAATATCAAGGATATAGGCGAGAGCGCATTCTTCGGCTGCGCTTCTCTGACGGGCAATGGCTCGGGATTTCTCCCCGAAAGGCTTGGGGAGAATGCATTCCGCGATTGCGAGTCTCTTACAAAAATAGATCTTTCACGGGTCACGGAGCTTTCGGATTTCTCGTTCTACGGCTGTATAGCCCTTGAAAGCATAGATCTCAGCGCGCTTGGCTTCAGAATTCCCGCAAACGTATTCGGAGCATGCATATCGCTTGAAAAGGCGGTGATCTCGGATACCGTTGTCAGAATAGATCAGGCGGCGTTTCACAGCACCGCGCTCGAGTCGGTCGCTTTGCCGAGAGATCTTCGTATAATCGCAAGCAGCGCTTTTGCAAACTGCGCATTGCTTAAGAGCGTAAGCTTCGGCGAGTCGCTCGAATCTATCGGAGAGGCTGCTTTTTACGGCTGCGAAAGGCTTGAATCGGTAACCCTGCCCGATAGCGTTCTTGAAATAGGCTTCAGAGCCTTTTATAATTGCGCCACCCTTTATAGCGCGGATCTTGGGCGCGGAGTCAAAGCTCTTGGAAAAGAAGCCTTTTCTAACTGTATAAATATGACTTACGCGCGCCTTTCGGATAGCATTACCTCAATTCCCGAGGGGGCGTTCTCGGGCTGTGAGGATCTGACGGATATCAATATTCCCGAAAAAGCAATAGTTATAGAAGCTTATGGCTTCTCGGGCTGTATAAGACTCAAAGCGGTCAAGCTCGGCAAAAGCCTCAAGAGCATCGGCGCGAACGCATTTATGGCTTGCTCGGCTCTCGAGCGGCTTGAATACGAGGGAGAAAAGCCGGATCTTTCGCGCATAGTCATAGCGGAAGGCAACGAGTATTTTCTCGGAGCGGGATTGGAGCTTTTAAAATGATAAAGATAAGAATAGCAGATCTGAATATCGAGATAATGAATAGATACGGCTTTATCGCCACTCAGACGAAGGATTATGAGACCGACTTTGAAAAAGCGGATATCTCGGTCAGCGTCTCGGACGAGGAGCTTGAATTTGAAAGAACCGTTGCCGAAGGCGAGCACGCCCCCGAGTATCTTGAAAGCACCGCGGTATACCGCAAGATAGCCGAGGCTATCGCAAGCTATTCTGCAGTCGTTTTTCACGGAGCGGTCATTGCCCTTGGCGGTAAGGCGTACGCGGTCACGGCAAGGAGCGGCGTCGGAAAAACCACGCATCTTTCTCTCTGGCTTCGCGAGTTTAAAGACGAGGTTCATATCCTTAACGGAGACAAGCCTATCCTTCGCGATATCGGCGGAGTGATATACGCATGCGGAACTCCGTGGCGAGGCAAAGAGGGCTTCGGAATTCCCGAAATGCTCCCCCTTAGCGGAATAGCCTTTCTTGAAAGAGCTAAGGAAAATTCGGCTGCGGCTATATCAAAGGGCGCAGCGCTTATGCCTCTTATATCGCAGATATACGTACCGAAGGGAGAGGGAGCAAGGTCGGCACTAACCCTTGTGGATAAAATACTTGATAAAGTACCATCATATAAGCTATCGGTAAATATGGATCCCGAAGCAGCCCACGTTGCGAGGCGGGCGTTTTGTAAATAAGTTTTATATTATTTTTCCGAAAAAGGAGACAGATATGGAAAATCAGAAAAAAGAAAAAGAGATCACTCTTGCATTTCTCTTTGACGTGCTTAAAAAGAGCTTGATCGTTATGTTGATCGCGGCAGTAGCTCTCGGCGCGCTTGCAGCGCTTTACGCCGCATTTATCGAGAAGCCGCAGTACCGTGCTACCGCAGGTTTCTGGGTCAACAATTCGTCCAATCAGTACGACTATGCAACTCAGCAGCAGCAATACGGAGCAATAGCTCTTGCATCAAGCTGCGTTGAGCTTGTCAGCACCGATATGCCCGTGCGCCGCGCCGTTGAGAAATATGGGCTTACGGAAAAGCTCGGCTTCGAGAATGACGACCGCTGCGTCGCCGCTCTTCGCGATACAATAAGCGCAAAGAAGATCGATAGCGATTCTGTCGTATTCTACGTTACCGTAACCGGCAATAATCCCAATCAGACCTACGAGACCGTGACTGCTATGCAGGGCGTTGTCCCCGAGGTTCTCGAGGAGCTTCTCGGACTTAACCGCACGGAGGGTCATACGGCTCTTGTCACCGTTATCGGTCCTGTCAACTCGGTCAACGACGTTGCAACGGTGAAGACCTCTCCCGTAAAGCTCGCGCTTATTGCGGCAGTGGTAGCGGCAGTTCTTGTCTATATCGTATTCCTCATTCTTGCAATATTCGATACCTCGGTATACGGAGAGCAGAGCATAATCGAGAATTTTGATCTTCCTATCGTCGGAAATATTCCCGCTTGGGGCAATGGCGAGCAGAGCGGCGCAAAGAAGGGCGCAAACGTTGATAAAAACGGTGTGGTTATAAGAGATTATAAGGAAAAGCTCCTAACCGAAAAGACACCCTTCTTCGTCTCAGAGGCTTTCAATACCGTCCGTACCAACGTGATCTTCTCGGCTGCTGCCGCAAAGAATCCCGTCTTCGCGGTAACGAGCGATATCACCGGCGCAGGCAAGACGGTTATGGCTGTTAACCTTGCTATCGCGCTCGCAAACCTTGATAAAAAGGTTCTTCTCGTTGAGGCTGATATGAGATGCCCCGTATTTACAAAGGTATTCGGCAAAAAGTCTAAGGCAGGACTTTCCGAGCTTCTTGCGGGTATGTCCGAGAATACAGAGGACGTTACAGAAAACGTCGGATACAACGGACTGGACGTTATCTTTGGCGGCAAGATCCCCCCGAACCCCTCGGAGCTTCTCTCGGGCTTCCGTATGCAGGAGCTTGTTGAGAAATGGCGCGAGAGCTACGATTATATAGTTCTTGATACTCCCCCCATCGGCGAGATATTCGATGCAGGCGCGATCGCAGGTATTGTCAACGGATATATTCTTACCGTCAGATGCAATCACTCCAATATCAATGACGTCAAGACCGCGCAGGATAGAGTTAAGGCTGTTGGCGGTAATATCCTCGGCGTTATTATAAATGACGTTGATCCCAAGCTTGGCAAAGGCAAAAAGAAGTATTACAGATCTTACGGAGGCTATGGCTACGGAGAAAAGAAAGCAAGAGAAAACGCCTGAAAACGAAAGATTTGAGGAAGCAAAGCGGCGTGTGCTTGGAGACGGTGCTCACGAAGGCGGTATAGGCACTCTTGCCGAGCGCGCTCTTCATAAGATACTCAAGCTTTATTTCGATCCCGATGAGTCGCATCATGAGATCAAAATATTCGGCTCGGTCGCTGATATCAAGAACGATAGCGGTATAATTGAGATACAGACCCGCGCCCTCGCGCGCCTTCGCCCGAAGCTTGATAAATTTCTAAAGGAATACCCTGTGACAGTCGTTTTCCCCCTTGACTATAAAAAATATATAAGATACCTCGACCACGAAACAGGACAGATATCCGAAAGAAAGCTGAGCCCAAAGCACGCCACCGTATACGATGCCGCCTTTGAAATATATAATTTAAAGGATTATATCGGGAAAGAGGGCTTTTCCGTCAAGCTTGTTTTCGTCAACGTGGATGAATACAGGATAAGAAACGAAAGAGCGCTTGGAAGGATGAGAAGAAAGGTCAGGATAGAGAGGATACCTTCCTCGATCGAAAGTATTTTGACCTTGTCATCGCCCGAGGATTACAAAGCCTTCATTCCGCCCTCGCTCGCAAATGAATTCTGCGCCGCCGATTACGGTAAGGCTGTCGGCAAAAGATACAAATGGGAATATAGCGCGGTAAGGATACTTCTTGCCGCGGGACTCATCGAATCTATCGGCAGAGTTGGGCGAAAGAATATGTTTAAAATAATATAAGGTGCTGAGTCATTAAGAATTCAGATAGATAAAGGCATTCGCACAAAAATAAGTAAAAATCTGAATTCTTAGTGCGAAACACCTTTGGGGCTTGCTTAATTTAGAGCAGAAATCGTCGGATGACGAACGATAGCCGTATAA